>NZ_VDDC01000045.1:0-29639 GCF_006239215.1 Paracoccus haeundaensis | reverse complement strand
GTCGCCCGCGATGGCGTCGATGCGGCCCAGCTCCGCCTCGGCCTCGGCCAGCGCATCGGCCAGCCGCGCCACGATGTCGGCCACGCAGCCCGCCTGCGCCACGCTGGCGGGCGCGCCTTGGGGGATCGCCGCGGCGGCGGCCCCTTCGCGGGCCACCTGCCGCGCGCCCTGGGCGGCCACGGTCCCCTTGCGGAAGGCGGGTGCATCAGCAGGCGCACGCCACAGATCGGCCAGCGCATCGTCCAGCCACAGGATCGACAGAGAGCACCCCTCCATGTCCAGGCTGGTCACGAACTCTCCGACCTCGGGGTCGATGACGGTCAGGCCGGCGTCGGTCATCAGCCCGGTCAGATGATGCCACAGGACGAACAGTTCCTCGTATTTCGTGCGGCCAAGGCCGTTCAGGACCACGGCCACGCGGCCGTCATGGCCCTGGGGCCGTTCCGCCAGCAGCGGCTCCAGCAGCATCCGGGCCAGATCGGCAGCGGGCAGAATGGCCTGCGCGGCGATTCCCGGCTCTCCGTGGATGCCCAGGCCAAGGGCGACCTGCCCCTCGGGCACGGTGAACAGGGGTGCCGCCTGTCCCGGCAGGGTGCAGCCGTCGAAGGCCAGCCCGAAGGACACGGTCCGCGCATTGGCGCGTCCGGCCAGATCCATCACCGTGTCCAGGTCCAAGCCCTCCTCGGCCGCGGCACCGGCGATCTTGAAGACCAGCAGGTCGCCCGCCACGCCCCGCCTGCGCGCGGCGTCGGTCGCGGGCGCGCTGGCCACGTCATCGGTCACGGCCAGGATGCGCGCATCGATCCCTTCGGCGCGCAGACGTTCGGCGGCAGCGCCAAAGTTCAGCACGTCGCCCGCATAGTTCCCAAAGCCCAGGATGACGCCTCCGCCCAGGTCCGCCGCCCGCGCCACCCCGGCCACCGCACTGGTCGAGGGCGACGCGAACACGTCCCCCGCCACCGCCCCGTCGGCCAGGCCCGGACCGACGTAGCCCAGGAACGCCGGATAATGCCCCGACCCTCCACCCACGACCAAGGCCACCTTGCCCGGCGCCCCCGCATGGGCGCGCAGGGCGCCATGCGGGACGGGAATGATCCGGTCGGCATGGGCGGCGCAGAACCCCGCCAGCGCGGTCGCGGCGAAATCCTCGGGGCGGTCCACGATCTTGGTCATGGCAGGGTCCTTCTCTGCGCCAGGATGCGGCGGATGTAGTCGCGGTTCTCGGCGCAGACCCCAAGTCCGTCGCCGCCGTAATGCTCGACCAGGAAGGGGCTAGAAAAGCCCAGGTCCAGCGCGATGTTGATCGCCGCGCGCCAGTTGATGGTGCCGCCCATCATGGGCGCGGGATGGGACAGGATGACCCCCGACGGGTCGGTCATCCGGTAGTAGTTCTTGACGTGCCAGTAGCCCGCGAAGGGCGCGCACAGCGCGATCATCTCCGCCCACGGCTGCACGGGCCGATGCAGGCGGATCAGGTTGCCGATGTCGATGTTCAGCCGGACCGACGGGAGGTCCACGTCGGTGACGAAGGCGACCGCGTCGGAGGCGGTGCCCAGATAGGTGTCCTCGTACATCTCCAGCGCGACCTGGATGCCGCGATCGGCGGCGTGGCGGCCCAGGTCGCGGATGCGGGCGACGGCCAGGGCGCGGGTGGCGGGGTCGTCGGGGTTCGTCACCCCCGGCTCGGTCCAGAACCACAGGGCGGCGCGCTGCGCGTCGCTCAGCGGGCCGAACAGGCCAAAGCTGACATGCCCCGCGCCAAGATCGGCGGCGCAGTCGATGACACGATGGCAATAGGCCAGATGGTCGTCACCCTGCACCGGGTCGATCACGCTGCGCCGTGAGGTCGAGATGGCCGGAACGGTCAGTCCCAGGTCACGGCAGATCGCCACGAACCGCGCCCGTCCAGCATCGTCCAGATCGGCCAGCCGCAGCCAGCTGTCGGTCGGATCGACCGCATCGAACCCCGCCGCCGCGACCTGGCCCAGATCGCGTGCCCAAGCGGCCGGCCCGGCATCCTGGACGGGTGCGAACGGGATCATCGCACAGGCGATGGGCCAGTCCTGCGGCGTCCAACGCATGGTGTTCCCCGACATCGATCCCCCTCCCGAATCACGTCCCGGGTTCTTGCTAGCACGGCCTCGAAAGCGTATCAATAATTCTGTATACAGCACACAGAAGGCAATATTGACTTGCCACCCCCGCCGTCATAGCCAGAGAGAGACGCGCCAACGGAGACGCCGGTGACCGACATGTCAGACGCAGACGCCCGCATCGAACGCCTGCCCCTGCTGGACGCGATCCTGTCGCGGCTGCGCGACATGATCATCGAGGGGCAGCTGCCACCCGGCACCCGCCTGAACGAGGGCCAGATCGGCCAGCAGTTGGGCGTGTCCCGCACGCCGCTGCGCGAGGCGATCAAGTACCTGGCATCCGAGGGGCTGGTCGAACTGGTCCCGGCACGGGGCGCGGTGGTCAAGCAGTTCGGCGCGCGCGAGGTCCGCGACATGCTGGAGGTGATCCGCATCCTGGAGCAGCAGGCCGGGATCATCGCCTGCGCGCAGGCGACGGATGCGGGCATCGCGGGGGTGCGGACGCTGCATGACAGGATGCTCGATTGCTATGCCCGGCGCGACCGCATGGCCTATTACAAGCTGAACCAGGCGATCCATACCGCCATCGTGGCACTTGCCGACAACGGTGCCCTGTCCGAGGTGCATGCCCGCCTGCAGACCCGGTTGAAGCGCGTCCGCTTCATCGGGCACGAAGGTGCGGAAAAATGGGCCAGCGCGGTCGCCGAGCACGAACGGATGATCGCGGCGCTGGAGGCGCGGGATGCGGACGGACTGTCGGACATCCTGGGCCGCCACCTGACCCTGGCGTGGGAGCGGGTGCGCGACGACCTGCCTGCGCAGACATGAAAAAAACCCGCGCAGGGCGAACCTGCGCGGGGGGACCGTCAAAAGATCTTACCAGGAAAAGTCGTCGCTGCTCATCTGGTTCAGGCGGAAATCCTCGATGACCAGCTGGGTGGGGCCGAAATTCAGCACGACGTCGGACCCGCTCTGCACGGCGGCGCCGCGGATCTGGGCATAGCTGTCGACATTGGCCAGGGCGCGCAGGTCGATGTCGTCGTCGCCGTTCTCGAAGTCGGTGATCCGGTCGCGCCCGCCGTTGAAGACGAACACGTCCGCCCCCTCGCCGCCGGTCATCGTGTCGTTGCCCAGCCCGCCGTTCAGCGTGTCGTTGCCCTCTCCGGCGATCAGGCGGTCGGCGCCGAAGCCCGCGATCATCCGGTCGTCGCCCTCGCCCCCGGTCAGGATGTCGTTGCCCGCCCCCGACGCCATGCGGTCGTTTCCGTCACCGCCGTCCAGCGTGTCGCGCCCGGCGCCGGTGTACAGGACGTCGTCGCCATCGCCGCCCCAGACGCGGTTGTTGCCGTGGCCGGCGGCGACGATGTCATTACCCTCGCCCGCGGCGATCACGTCACTGCCCGCGCCCGCCCAGATGCGATCGTTCCCCGAGCCGCCGGACACGCGGTTCGCGCCCTCGCCGGCCCAGATGCGGTCGTTGCCCTCGCCTCCGTCGATCGTGTCGTTGCCACGAAAGCCATAGAGCGCGTCGTCACCCGACCGGCCATAGATTAGGTCGGCCACGTTGGTGCCGGTCAGGCGGTTGTCGTCGTCATTTCCGAACAGTCGTGCCATGGGGTGCATCCTTCTGAAAATCCCGGCGCCGCGGCGATCTTGCCACGGGGCGCGACGCCGGTCCCCGTTGCACGGACGGCCTTTCGGGCCATTCGACAGCAGAACGGCACGACGGGTCGTTCTATTCCATGACGACGGTAAAAATCAGCGGCGGTGCAGCTTGGCCGACCGCGCGACAAGCATCTTGCGGCGCAGGGGGGTCAGGTGGTCGACATACATCCGCCCGGCCAAGTGGTCGATCTGGTGCTGGACGCTGGTGGCCCACAGCCCGACGAAATCGCGGTCCTCCTCGACGCCGTCCTGGTTGAGGAACCGCACCGTGACCGCCCGGGGGCGGCTGATCGGGGCAGAGACGCCGGGCAGGTTGGGGCTGGCCTCTTCGTGTTCGCGCAGCTTGACGCTGGCATGCAGGATCCGGGGGTTGGCCATGCGGACCGCCTGTCCGCGCGGCCCCGAGGCATCGACGACGGCCAGCGCCATCATGATGCCGATCTGGGGCGCGGCCAGGCCCACGCCGGGCATCGCCTCCATGGTGTCGACCATGTCGTCCCAGATCATGCGGACGGATTCGGTGATCTCTGCCACCGGCGCGGCGGCGCGGTGCAGGCGGGGGTCGGCATAGGGCAGGAACGCGCGCGCGGCCATGGTCAGTCCTTCACGATCAACAGGCCGTCCAGGTGATCGACCTCGTGCTGGGCGATGCGGGCGGCGGGACCCTGCATGTCGCGCACCTGATAGCGGCCGTCCAGATCATACCAGCCGATTCCGATGGCGGCGGGCCGCGTGACCTCGACGGGGCGGCCGGGAATGGACAGGCACCCTTCGGTCGCGGTCTCGGTCTGCGGCGACCGGACCAGGATCTCGGGGTCGATCAGGACCAGGGGGGCGGGCACGCCGTTCTTCCAGCCGGCATCCATGACGAAGATCCGGCGCAGCACGCCGATCTGCGGGGCGGCCAGGCCGCGGCCCTGGGCGTGATACATGGTGGCCAGCATGTCGGCGGCCAGCACGCGCAGTTCGGGGCCGGTCATGTAGCCGGCGGGTTCCGCGCGCAGGCGCAGGCGCGGGTCCGGCCACAGGACGATGTCGCGCAGGGTGCCGCGGCCAAGATCCCCCGGCAGGTCGGGGCGCATCCAGCCGCTGGCACCCGTGCGATCAGGCACGGGCCAGGTCCCGCTTCAGCTTGACCATCTTGCGGGTGATCATCTGCCGCTTGATTGCGGAGAGGTGATCGATGAACAGCACGCCGTCCAGGTGGTCCAGCTCGTGCTGGGCGCAGGTGGCCCACAGCTCGTCGAACTCGCGTTCGTGGGTCTTGCCATCCAGCCCCAGCCAGCGCATGCGGATCTGCGCGGGGCGCGTGACCTCTCCGTACTGGTCGGGGATGGACAGGCAGCCCTCCTCATAGGTGTTGGGCGTGTCCGACGCCCAGGTCACCTCGGGGTTGACCAGCACCAGGGGCGCACGCGGCGCCTCGGGGTCGCGGTTGGCATCCATGGTGAAGACGCGCAGGCCCACGCCGATCTGCGGCGCAGCCAGGCCGATGCCGGGCGCCTCGTACATGGTGGCCAGCATGTCCGCGGCCAATGTCTCGATCTCGGGCGTGATGCGGGCCACGGGTTGGGCCACCTTCTTCAGGCGCGGATCGGGATGGATCAGGATGGGTCTCAGTCTCATGGCAAGGGATTTAGGGCAAGCCTTCACCATAAGCAACAACCCCGCTAGGCTAGGGTGACGCAGCCCGCAGGAGCCCCCATGACCCAGCCCGATTTCGACCGCATCATCGACCGCCGCGGCACGCATTGCAGCAAGTGGGACGACATGCAGGCCGCATACGGCGTGGGCGCCGATGACGGCCTGGCCATGTGGGTGGCCGACATGGATTTCGCGCCCCCCGCGGCGGTCCAGGCGGCGGTGGACCGCGCCGCGGCGCATGGCGTCTATGGCTATCCCGGCGCGAACCCGCCCTATCTGGCGGCGATCGGCTGGTGGATGGCGCATCGCCACGGCTGGCCGATCCGGCCCGAATGGGTGCTGACCTGCGCGGGGCTGGTCAACGCTGTCGCGATGGCGCTGAACGCCTATACGCGGCCCGGCGACGGGGTGGTCGTGATGGCGCCGGTCTATCACGCCTTCGGCCGGGTGATCCGCGCCGCCGGCCGCGACCTGGTCGAGTTGCCCCTGGCGATGACCGACGGCCAGTACGCCCTGGACTGGGACGCGTGGGAAGGGATGCTGACCGGGCGCGAACGGATGATGATCCTGTGTTCGCCGCACAATCCCGGCGGCCGCGTCTGGTCCGAAGCCGAACTGCGCCAGGTCGCCGATTTCTGCGACCGCCACGACCTGATCCTGATCTCGGACGACATCCATGCCGACCTGGTCCTGCCGGGCGGCCCCCGTCACCGGATGATGGCGACCGTGGCACCCGACATCCTGCCGCGCTTGGTGACGCTGACCGCCGCCACCAAGACCTTCAACATCGCGGGCGCCCATATCGGCAACGCGATCATCCCCGACCCCGACCTGCGGGCGCGGTTCCAGGGCGCGCTGGCCGCCGCGGGGATCTCTCCGGCGATGCTGGGCCAGGACATGGTCGCGGCCGCCTATTCGCCCGAGGGCGCGGCTTGGGTCGATGCGCTGGTCGATTACCTGGACGGCAACCGGCGGATCTTCGATCAGGCGGTGAACGCGATTCCCGGCCTGCGGTCGATGCCCCTGCAGGCAACCTATCTGTCCTGGGTCGATTTCCGCGACACCGGCATGACCGACGCGGAAATCACCCGTCGCATCCAGGACGACGCCCGGATCGCGGCCAATCACGGCGCGACCTTCGGGCTGGGCGGCGACGGGTTCATGCGCTTCAACATCGCGACGCCGCGGGCGCGGGTGATCGAGGCGGCGGACCGGCTGCGCGCGGCCTTCGCCGACCTGCAGTGACGCGGGCGCGGCACCCGGCCCCGCGGGTGCTGGCCACTGCGCCCGCGTTGCAACCCGTCCCGCACCGACCTATATAGCGCCAAACCCGAACCCCAAAGGCATGCCGCATGGTCTATCTGGATTTCGAAAAACCGCTCGCCGACATCGAGGGCAAGGCCGAGGAACTTCGCGCCATGGCCCGCAAGGGCGACGGCACCCTCGACGTCGAGAAGGAGGCCGCGGCGCTGGACCGCAAATCGTCGGACCTGCTGCGCGACCTCTACAAGACCCTGGACCCCTGGCGGAAGACGCAGGTCGCCCGCCATCCCGACCGCCCGCATTGCAGCGACTATATCCAGGCGCTGTTCACCGAATACACGCCCTTGGCGGGCGACCGCGCCTTTGGCGACGACCATGCGGTGATGGGCGGCCTGGCGCGTTTCAACGACGCGCCCTGCGTGGTGATCGGGCATGAGAAGGGCAACGACACCAAGTCGCGCATCCACCACAATTTCGGCATGGCCCGCCCCGAGGGATACCGCAAGGCGATCCGCCTGATGGACATGGCGCACCGTTTCGGTTTGCCCGTGATCACGCTGGTGGACACGCCCGGCGCCTATCCCGGCAAGGGCGCCGAAGAACGGGGACAAAGCGAGGCGATCGCCCGCTGCACCATGAAATGCCTTGAGATCGGCGTGCCGCTGGTCAGCGTCATCATTGGCGAAGGCGGGTCCGGCGGGGCCGTGGCCTTTGCCACCGCGAACCGCATCGCCATGCTGGAACATTCGATCTACTCGGTCATCTCTCCGGAAGGCTGCGCGTCGATCCTGTGGAAGGACGCCGAAAAGATGCGCGACGCGGCCGAGGCGCTGCGCCTGACCGCGCAGGACCTGAAGAAGCTGGCCGTGATCGACCGCATCATCGCCGAACCCCTGGGCGGGGCGCAGCGCGCACCCGATGAGGCCATCGCCGCCGTGGGTGCCGAGATCACCGCGATGCTGGCCGAGATGTCGGACATGAAACCCGACCAGCTGATCAAGGACCGCCGCGCCAAGTTCCTGGCGATGGGCTCCAAGGGGCTTGCGGCCTGACGCACACGATACTGTGACCGACCTGCAACAGCCGTCCCACCTTGGGGCGGCTGTCGCGTTTTGCCGTCTTGCGCGAAATGCAAGGCTGGGCCAGCCTGCACTCCTGCCCGCAACGCATGCGCGAAAGGAGGGGCTCATGACATCATATGCCAATGCCCCCGCCCTGACCCGCCCCGGTTCGATGCGTCCCTTGTCGTCGCGACAAGGCGCCTGACCGCCGCAAGGCAGACCCCGCTGACATCATGACCTGACACGACCGCGATCCGCGGGCCTGTCCGCATGGCGTCATCCCTTCCCTGAACCCCATCGACCGCACAAGGCACCGCCCTGTCCGGTCCCCCTATCCGGAGACTGACGATGATTGCCGATCTTCATCCGCAAAGCGCCCGCCTGCGTCCCGCGATGCACCGCCTGATCGCCCGACACGGCGCGACGGCGGTCTTATGGGCCGCGATCCGCGCCGCGCTGCTGCCACGGCGCAGGCGGCCTCGGCCGCCCGATCCGTACCTGATGTCCCCGCACATGCGGCGCGACATCGGGCTGCCGCCGCAGGGGCCACATGTCCCGCGCTACTACGATCTGAGGTGAGAGCGGTTCCGGGCGGCGTCATCGGCGTCGCCCGGTTCCGGCAGGACCAGCCCGGCCTCGGCCATCAGGCGGTCGGAATGGGTCTCGATCTCGGCCCGCAGGCGGGGCAGGAAACCCTCCGCCGGGATGGTGGGATCGATGGGCGGCAGGAACTCGACCACCGCGCGGCCGGGGCGGATGCCCCACCCGCTGCGCGGCCAGAACATGCCGGTGTTCACCGCGACGGGCACGACCGGCAGACCGGTCCCCTCACGGATCGTGGCCACGCCCTGCTTGTAGGGCTTGCGTTGGCCCGGCAGGGTGCGCGTGCCCTCGGGATAGATGATCAGCTGGCCCAGCCCCTCGGCGGACAGGCGCTGGTTGATGGTGCTGCTGATCGCGGCCATCGCGTCGCGCCCGCGCGACCGGTCGATGGGAATGCAGCCGGTCTTCCACGCGTACCAGCCCATGACCGGGACGCGCATCACCTCGCGCTTCATGATGAAGGCGCGGCGGGGGACGGCATGGGCGATGACCATGATGTCCCAGAACGACTGGTGCTTGGCCGCGACGATGCAGTCATGGGTCGGCGGCGTGCCGCGGATCTCGCAGGTCAGGCGCAGGTGGATGCGCGCGGCCCAGACCATGTAGGCGATCCAGCGCGTGGCGATGCGGTTCGCGCCTGCCCGCCCGTGGCGCAGCGCAGGCAGACCGAACAGGCCGATGATCAAAGTGGCGCAGGCGACGTGGGCATAGAACAACACGTTCTGGACGTACTGCCAGGGGGTCAGCGCGCCGGGACGCGCGCCGTCGGTCATCGCACGGCCTCCAGCATCTTCAGCGCCGCCCACCGCGTGGCGACAAAGCCCACACCCGCCGCGATCAGCGGGATGGTCAGCGGCATCAGCCAGTCGGCGCCCTGAAAGCCCAGTCCGGTCAGGAACCCGCCCGCGGCGCTGGCATCGGGCAGGATGGCGATCGCGCCCATGCCCAGCACGGTGCCGACGGCGGACCCCATCGCGGCGCGCCGGGTGAACCGGCGCACGAAGGCCGTGGCGATGGTCAGGTCGCGCGCGCCGATCAGGCGCAGGACGCGGATCACCTGGACGTTCGCGGCCAGCGCGGCCTTGGCCGCCAGCGTGATCATCGCGGCCGAGGCGGCCCCGATCAGCATCAGCGACACGATGCCCAGCATCCGCAGACGGTTCGCGGCCGAGACCAGCGGCCGGCGCCATTCGGTGTGATCGTCCAGCACCGCGCCCGGCACCTCGGCCTCAAGGCGCAGGCGCAGGCCCTCGGCATCGAACTCGCCCTCGACGGGCAGGTCAATCAGGGCGGGCACGGGCAGCGCGTCCACGGGCATGTCCGGCCCGAACCACGGCTCCAGCAGCTGGGCCAGCTCGTCCTCGGGCAATAGCCGCGGTGTGCCCGCGCCCGGCGTGGTCTGCAGGATCGACAGCGCCGATTGCACCAGCGCGTCCTGTTCCGCCACCGGCGCGCTGACGCGGACCGTCACGCTGCCGGCCAGTTCGGAGGACCAGCGGTCGGCCAGCCGCCCCGTCGCCAGCGCCAGCGCCAGCGCGAACACCGCCAGGAACGCCATGGCGCCTGCGGAAAACAGCGTCAGCTGCGCCGTGAACCCGGTCGGCGGCACGATGCGGTCGCCGGCGCCGTCCTTGTCACCCGTCAGGCCCTGCCACAGGCTTCCGATATTCAGCCGTCCCATCAGAGATCCGCCCCCGCCAGATGCAGGCTGCCGCCGGTGATCCGCAGGACGCGCGCCGTCACCTGCGCCTTGGTGGCGCGGATCAGGTTCAGGTCATGGGTCGCCACCAGAACGGTCTTGCCCGACTTGTTCAGCTCGATCAGCAATTGCATCAGCCGCATGGACATGTCCCAGTCCAGGTTGCCCGTGGGTTCATCCGCCAGCACCAGGTCCGGCGACAGGATCACCGCGCGGGCCAGCGCGGCCCGCTGGCGTTCGCCGCCCGACAGCGACGGCGGCAGGGCGCGGGCGTGCTGGGACAGCTGGACCCAGCCCAGCAGATCGCGCAGCGCGTCCATGTCCACCTCCTCTCCGGCGATGGAGAGGGGCAGCGCGATGTTCTCTGCCAGGGGCAGATGGTCCAGGAACTGCGGGTCCTGGTGGACCACGCCCACGCGGCGGCGCAGATCGGCGATGCCGTCGCGCGACAGCCCGCGCATGTCCTGGCCAAAGGCCGTCATCTGGCCCGAACTGGGCAGAAGATCCGCAAAGCACAGCCGCAGCAGCGTGGTCTTGCCCGACCCGGACGGTCCGGTCAGGAAATGGAACATGCCCGGCTGCAGGGTCAGCGTCATGCCCGACAACAGCTCGTCCTGGCCCTGATAGCCGAAGCCGACATCCCGCATCTCGATCAAGCGCCACCTCTTTTCCGCTGCGACCCGTCTGGTGCGGGCCCTTGGCGCCCGGCGCGACTTGGAAGCCGGACCCGCGCTTGATAGAACAGCCGCACGATGAATGCGAGGGTGGCATGGCTGAATTCAAGTTGATCTGTCCGGGTTGCCGCGCCGAATATGCGCTGCCCCCCGACGCCATTCCCCAGGGCGGCCGCGAGGTCGAATGCCCCGCCTGCGGCCATGTCTGGCAGGCCCATCCCCCGGCCGCCGGGGGACGACTGGATCTGGGCCGCTTCTTCAGCAGGCGCCCCGACCAGGACGAGACGCCCCGACCCCTGCCGCCGGCCCGCGCGCGCCTGTCCCCGGACGTGCTGGACATGCTGAAAAGCGAGGTCGATCACGAACGCCGCATGCGCGACGCCGAACAGCCGGACGACCCGCGCCCCGGCGCCGAGGAGATCGACTGGCCCGCGACCACCGTGACGCTGCCCCCAATGCCCGCGGCCCTGCCCCCGCCGTCCCCGGCCATCGCAGCGCCGAACCCCGCGATTCCGGATGCGCCCCGCGCCCAGGTCCCCCGTGGCCCTGACGCCCGTGACGCCCGTGACGCCCGTGACGCCCGTGACGCCCGTGACGCCCGTGAACCGGAACGGCGCCAGCCGGACCTGCGCCAGCCAGAATTGCGCCAGCAGGCCGAAACCACGGTGCATCGCCGTGCTACGGCCACGCCCATCCGGGTGATGCGCCGGGGCCGCGGCTTCGGCGCGGGCATGACGATGGCCCTGCTGGCGGCCGCGGCGGTGCTGGCGGTCTATCTGCTGGCCCCGGTGGCCGAGACGCGCGGCTGGCCGTTGTCGGGGACGCTGGCTGCGGCGCGCGACGGGCTGGACGCACTGCGGCAATGGCTGGCGACCCGCGTCGGCGGCTGAGCCGTCAGAACCGGTCCAGCAACCGACCCAGGTAATCGCGTTCGTCCTGCGGGCGGTCCGGCTGCCCACTGCGGCGGCGGATCTCGTCCAGCAGGTCGCGGGCACGGCGTGCAGGGTCCAACCCCTCGGCCAGCGGATCGCCGTTGGTGATGACATTGCCGCCGCCCATGCTCTCACGGCCCAGGGGGTCCAACTGCGGCCGACCCTGATAGGGCTGCCCCTGGCTGCCCTGCGCCGACTGGCCGGGTTGCTGGCCGGGCTGCTGCCCCTCGCCGGCCTGCTGGCCCTCCTGTCCCTCCTGGGCCATCATGTCGCCCAGAGCGCGCATCCCCTCGCGCATGGACTGGATCGCATCGGCCTGGCGCTGCATCGCGCCGGCCATGTCGCCGTCACGCAGGGCCTGTTCGGCGTCCTCCATCGCGCGCCCGGCCTCGTCCAGCTGACGCCGCGCCGCGTCGCCCTCGGGTGACCCCTGCCCCGGCATCAGCCCCTGCTGCTGGCCCAACTCCTCGCGCAGCGCGCGTTGGCGGTCGGCCATGCTGCCGCCGTCCTGGCCCTCGTTACCGGGCTGCTGGCCTTGGCCGAACTGGCGCTGCATGTCGCGGAACGCCTCGTCCGACAGCTCCTGCTGCTCGCGCAGCGTGTCGGCAAGGCGGTTCATCGGCTGGCTGCCCTGCCGGCCCTCTCCCTCGCCCTGCCCCTGGCTCTGCTGAACCTGCAGGTTCTCCATCATCCGGTTGAACTGGTCCAGCAGGGCCTCGGCCTCGGCCATGCGGCCCTCGTTCATCAAGCGCTGGATCTCGTCCATCATCTCCTGGATCTGATCGGCGGTGATGGTCTGGCCCTGCTGGCCGCCCCGGTCGGGGCTGTCGGCCTGATCCTGCGGCTGGCTTTCCTGCGCCAGCATGTCGGTATAGGCGTCGGTCGCCTCGCGCAGCTCGTCCATCAGCCGCTGGACCTCGTCGGGGCTGGCCCCGTTGCGGATCGCCTCTGACAGGCGCTCCCGCGCGGCGCGCATCCGTTCCAGCGCATCCGACAGACCGCCATCCTCCAACAGGATCGCGGCCTCCCACAGGGCCTCGGCCAGACGGTCGCGGGCTTCCGGGGTCAGGTCGTCCCCGTCCAGCAGCCGCACCGCTGCGCGCAGCTCGGCATACAGATCGTCCTCGACGAACGCCTCGGGCTGCCAAGTGACGGCGCGCAGGATCTCGGCGCTGCGCCCGGCATTCTGGCGCGACCACAGCAGGTCGCGGCGCAGCTCGATCAGGGTGGCCGCGAACGGATCGAAGAACCGCCGCCCCGGCAGCGGCAACGCCATCGGGTCGGACTGGCCCGCCTGGTCGATCCCGTCCACCGCGCGCAGCGTGACGGTTACGGGCAGGTTGGCCCAGGGGTGGCGCGACAGGTCCTCGGCCAGCTGTCCCTGCACATCACGGCGGTCGCCCCGTGGCAGGGGCAGGTCCAGCGCCACCGGGTCGCGCGGCTCGGGCGCGACGGTCAGGCCAAAGCGGCGATCGACCGCGTCCAGGTCCAGCGCGATGACCGCCTGAGCCGAGATGACGCCGTGATCGTCCCCGGCCTGGTAATCCTGGATCATCCGCCCATCGGCGCGGCGCGTGGGCGCGGCGCCCGCGCGGATCACCGGGACGGCATCGGGCTGCACGGTCACGGCGAAACGACGTCCCTGGACGTCGATGCTGCCAGAGCGGTCGGCCCGGAATGCCGGCGCCGTCGGATCGTCCGACGTGACAGGTCCGATGTCCTGGGTCACCTCTGCCCCCTGGGCATAGAGGCGAAAGCTGACCGTACTGCCCTGGGGCAGGTCCAGCACCTGCCCCTCCTCCAGGGCGTTCAGGTACAGGGTCGGGCGGCGGGTATAGGCGGGCGGTTCAGCCCAGCCCTCCCAGACGGGGCCCTGCGGCGGCGCGGCGCCCGGCTGCGGCGTGGCCATCGTGGCGGCCAGGGCGCGCAGACCCAGGCCCATCTGGCCCGCCCCCCCGAAGATCAGCGCCATCACCAGCGCCACCAGCCCCGCCAGCCGCAGGGCGAACGGGTCGCGCCGGGCAAGGTCCGCATCGGGGCGCACCGCGCGCGCGGCCAGCGCGGCATCGCGCATCTGCGCCAGATGCGCCTGCCACAGCGGCCCCTCGCCGCCGATCGCTGCACGGTCGGACAACGCGGTCAGCGGGCGCCCGGGCAGGGTGCGGTCCAGCCGGGCCAGCGCCTCGGCCCGGCGCACGCGGCGAAAGCGCCATCCGCCCCGCACCGCTGCGATCACGACCGCCAGCAGCCACAGGCCCGCCAGCCAAGGCAGCAGCACCTGAGGCAAGGCCGCCACCGCGCCCAGCCACAGCGCCGCGATGCCGAAGAACAGCAGCGTCGTCAGCGGCCAGAAGGCCCGCGCCGCGCGTTCCCATGCCATGCCCGCGCGGGTCAGGCGCAGGGCACGGGCCACCGGCCCCATCTCCGTTGTGAAAATACCCTCGGGGGTCCGGGGGCTGACGGCCCCCGGGCTGTCGGTGTCGTGCTGTCGCCCGATCAAAGCCATGCCGGGATGCTATCCCGTGCCAGCATTTCCTCAAACGTGGGGCGTGCCCGGATGACGGCGAAGTGATCGCCCTGCACCAGCACCTCGGGGACCAGCGGGCGGGAATTGTATTCCGACGCCATCACCGCACCATAGGCCCCGGCCGACCGGAACGCCACCAGCCCCCCTGCCGCCAGTTCGGGCAGATCGGCCCCCTTCTGGAAGGTATCCCCCGATTCGCAGACCGGACCTACCACGTCATAGGGCCGGACCGGCGCCCCCACCGCGGGCTCGACCAGCGGGACGATGTCATGATGCGCGCCGTACATGGCCGGGCGCAGCAGGTCGTTCATCGCCGCGTCCACGATCAGGAAGTCGCGATCCTCGCCGTTCTTCACATAGATCACGCGCGACAGCAGGACGCCGGCATTGCCGACGATGTTGCGGCCCGGCTCGATCTCGATCTGACAGCCCAGATCGCCGACCGTCTCGCGGATCACCTGCCCGTATTCGATGGGCAAAGGCGGCGCGCTGTTGTCGCGGCGATAGGGGATGCCCAAGCCACCGCCCAGGTCCAGGCGGGTGATGTCGTGCCCCTCGGCGCGCAGCGCACGGGTCAGTTCGGCGACCTTGCGATAGGCGTCGCGGAAGGGCGCCAGATCGGTCAGCTGGCTGCCGATATGCACGTCGACGCCCACCACGCGCAGCCCCGGCAGGGACGCGGCCTCGGCATAGACCTCCATCGCGCGGGAGATGGGGATGCCGAACTTGTTCTCGGACTTGCCGGTGGCGATCTTCTCATGGGTCTTGGCGTCCACGTCGGGGTTCACGCGGATCGCGACCGGCACCGTGGCGCCCATGCTGACGCAGAGCGCGGAGAGCGCGCGCATCTCGGGCTCGCTCTCGATGTTGAACTGGCGGATGCCGCCCTCGATCGCCATGCGCATCTCGGGGATGGTCTTGCCCACGCCCGAGAAGACGATCCGCTCTCCCGGCACGCCGGCGGCCTTGGCGCGGGCGTATTCCCCGCCCGACACCACGTCCATGCCCGCGCCCAGATCGCCCATCAGCTTCAGCACCGCCAGGTTGCTGTTCGACTTGACCGCAAAGCAGACCAGGTGATCGGTCCAGTCCAGCGCCTGCCGGAACAGGCCGAAATGCCGCGTCAGCGTGGCCGCGGAATAGACATAGACGGGCGTGCCGACCTGCTGCGCGATGCAGGACAGGGGCACGTCCTCGGCGTAGAGCTCGCCGTTCCTGTAGAGGAAGTGGTCCATCTACAGCTCGGCCGACACGCCGAACCGGGCATCGCCGCTGACGGAGACGCCCATCTGCTGCTGCAGGGGCTTCTCGACCGGGCGCTGCGGGGCGCCGTCGACGCCGCAGCTGGCCAGGACGGCCACGACCACGACCAGGACGACGACGATGATGACCGTGTTTCTCATGCCAGTTTCTCCTTCCAGCGGGCGATCTGCGCGCGCACCTGCGCGGGCGCCGTGCCGCCATAGCTTTGGCGCGAGGCGACGGAATTGTGCACGCCCAGCACATTGAACACATCGTCGGTGATCTGACCATGCACCGATTGCATCTGCGCCAGCGACAGGTCGGGCAGATCGACGCCCCCCTGTTCGGCCAGGGCCACCAGCGATCCGGTGACGTGATGGGCGTCGCGGAACGGCAGGCCCAGTTCGCGCACCAGCCAGTCGGCCAGATCCGTCGCGGTCGAGAACCCGGCCCCCGCCGCGGCCTCCAGCCGGTCGCGGTTCGCGGTCAGGTCCGACAGCATGCCGGTCATCGCGGCCAGCGCCAGCATCAGCGTGTCGGCGGCGTCGAAGACCTGTTCCTTGTCCTCCTGCATGTCCTTGGAATAGGCCAAGGGCAGGCCCTTCATCACCGTGAACAGCGCGACGGTCGCCCCCAGGATGCGGCCGATCTTAGCGCGGATCAGCTCGGCCGCGTCGGGGTTGCGTTTCTGCGGCATGATCGACGACCCGGTCGACCACTTGTCCGACATGGACACGAAGCGGAACTGGGCCGACGACCAGATCACCAGCTCCTCGGCCAGGCGCGACATGTGGACGGCGCAGATGCTGCTGGCCGCAAGGAACTCCAGCGCGAAATCCCGGTCGCTGACCGCGTCCAGGCTGTTGGCCATGGGACGGTCGAAATCCAGGGCCGCGGCGGTCATGTCGCGATCGATCGGATAGCCCGTGCCCGCCAGCGCCGCGGCCCCCAGGGGCGATTCGTTCATGCGTTTGCGGGCGTCCTGGAACCGCGACAGGTCGCGGCCGAACATCTCGACATAGGCCATCATGTGGTGGCCCCAGGTCACCGGCTGCGCGGTCTGCAGATGGGTGAAGCCCGGCATGACCCAATCGGCGCCGCGTTCGGCCTGCGACAAAGCCGCGCGGATCAGCGCGGTCAGCCCGTCGATGGCCGCGTCGCACTGGTCGCGCACCCACAGCCGGAAATCGGTCGCCACCTGGTCATTCCTGGACCGGCCCGTGTGCAGGCGGCCTGCGGGTTCGCCGATGACCTCCTTCAGGCGGGCCTCCACGTTCATGTGGATGTCCTCCAGGTCGGTGCGGAATGCGAACTGGCCCGCCTCGATTTCTGACAAGACGGTGAGCAGGCCTTTCCCGATCGCCTCGGCATCGCTATCGCTGATGATGCCCGTGGCGGCCAGCATCGCCGCATGGGCCCGGCTGCCCCGGATATCCTGGGCGTAGAGCCGCCGGTCGAACCCGATCGAGGCGTTGATCGCCTCCATGATCGCGTCGGGACCGGCGGCAAAGCGCCCGCCCCACATGCTGTTGGCGGTGGTCTGGGGCCGGTCGGTCATCAAGTACGTCCTTCGGAGGTCACATGCTGCGTTCCGCCCTGCTTTATACGGCCCTTGTTTTCGGTGCAAACACCGCCTTCGCCGCAGGCCCCGACTGGCAGGCGGCGCGCGACGGGGGGCTGGACAAGCTGGTCGTGGCCGAAGACCCCGCCCCCGTGGCGGCCGCCGAGTTCACCGACCGCGACGGCGGCACCCACACCCTGGCCGACTGGCAGGGCAAGGTCGTGCTGCTGAACTTCTGGGCCACCTGGTGCGCGCCCTGCCGCGAGGAGATGCCCGCCCTGGACCGCCTGCAGGCCGAACTGGGCGGCGACGACTTCGAGGTGGTGACGATCGCCACCGGACGCAACGCGGTCGAGCGCATCGACGATTTCTATGCCGAGGTCGGCGTCGAGAACCTGCCGGTCCTGCTGGACCCGCGCCAGCAGGTCGCGCGCGAGATGGGCGTCGTGGGCCTGCCCGTGACGGTGCTGATCGACCGCGAGGGCCGCGAGGTCGCCCGCTATCTGGGCGACGCCGAATGGGATTCGGACGCCGCCAAGACGCTGGTCACCCAGCTGACAGCGCCCTGACGGGACCATGCCTGTGGCAGGTCACGACATGGTCGTTCACCATGCCCGTAGCCTGCATGAACGCATAGGTGATCACCGGACCGCAGAACCCGAAACCGCGCGCCTTCAACGCCTTGGACATCGCGTGCGATTCGGGCGTGTCGGTGGGGACGTGTCCTAGGTCCGGCCAGTCGTTCTGGATCGGCGCGCCGCCGACAAAGGACCACAGCCAGGGGGCGAACCCTTCGGACGCCTCGATGTCCAGAAAGGCGCGGGCGCCGCGCACGGTGGCCTCGATCTTGCCGCGGTGGCGGATGATGCCGGGGTTCGTCAGCGCACGGTCGATCCGCGCCGCGTCCCACGCCGCCACGCGTTCGGGGTCGAACCCGTCGAACTCGGCACGAAAGGCATCGCGTTTCTTCAGGATGGTGATCCAGGACAGGCCCGCCTGGAACCCGTCCAGCACCAGCTTTTCCCACAGCGCGCGCGGGTCGCGTTCGGGCACGCCCCATTCGGTGTCGTGATAGGCGACATAGACCGGCAGATCGCCGCACCATCCGCAACGGTCCATCATCTGTTAACCCAAACCTGAGAAAGAGATCACGATTCACGGCAGGTTAAGCCAATATGGGCAGACTGCAAGCAGACCCGACTCGGTAAGAGGCCGCCCGTGAGCGACAGAATTATGGACAACAGCTCGCCCCTAGAGGACGCGATCCGCCATCAGGACCGCATCACCCTGGCGGCCGTCACGTCGGCGGTGGAAAAGGGCAGCGCGACGCTGGCCTTCCAGCCCATCGTCCAAGCGCAGCGCACCAAGACCCCCGCCTTTTACGAAGGGCTGATCCGCATCATCGACGACAGCGGCCGCCTGGTGCCCCTGCGCGATTTCATGCCCCAGGCCGAAGTCACCGAACTGGGCCGCAAGATCGACTGCCTGTCGCTGTCCCTGGGCCTGCAGACCCTGGCCGAGGATCCGGGGCTGCGCCTGTCGATCAACATGTCGGCGCGCTCGATCCTGTATCCCGAATGGATCAACACCCTGCGCCGCGGGGTGTCCGACGACACCACCCTGGGCGAACGCCTGATCCTAGAGATCACCGAAAGCAGCGCCATGGGCATGCCCGAGGAGGTCCAGACCTTCATGGCCGAGGTGCAGGGATACGGCATCAGCCTGGCGCTGGACGATTTCGGGGCGGGCTATACCTCGTTCCGCTATCTGCGCGACTTCTGCTTCGACATGATCAAGATCGACGGCCAGTTCATCCGCGAGATCGCGACCAAGCCCGACAATCAGGTCCTGACGCGCGCGCTGCAATCCATCGCGCATCATTTCGACATGTTCACCGTGGCGGAATCGGTCGAGACCGCGGACGAGGCCGCCTTCCTGATCGATATCGGCATCGATTGCCTGCAGGGCTACTATTTCGGGGCCCCGACCATCGCCCCGCCCTGGAAGAAACCCCCGTCCTTGGCCAGCCGCTGAGGGCGACTTCCGCCCATCCGGGCGGGGGCCATCATCCGAAAGTCCCAAGGCTTCGACTTGACGTAGCGTCCCGAAACAGCATCCTGACCCCAGGCCGGTTCGTCCGGCACTGATGCGAAGGAGTCTGCCGTGACCAAAGCCGTAATCGTTTCCGCCGCCCGCACCCCAGTCGGAAGTTTCCTGGGGGCCTTTGCGAATGTCCCCGCCCATGACCTGGGCGCAGCCGTCCTGGCCGAGGTCGTCGCCCGCGCCGGCATCGACGCGGCCGAGGTCGACGAGACGATCCTGGGCCAGGTGCTGACTGCCGCGCAGGGCCAGAACCCCGCCCGCCAGGCGCATATCAAGGCCGGCCTGCCGCAGGAATCCTCGGCCTGGGGCATCAACCAGGTCTGCGGGTCGGGCCTGCGCGCCGTCGCGCTGGCCGCGCAGCAGGTGATCCTGGGCGACGCCCGCGTGGTGCTGGCCGGGGGTCAGGAAAGCATGTCCCTGTCGGCGCATGCCGCCTATCTGCGTGCCGGTCAGAAGATGGGCGACATGCAGTTCATCGACACGATGATCCGCGACGGGCTGTGGGACGCGTTCAACAACTATCACATGGGTCAGACGGCCGAGAACGTCGCCGCCAAGTGGCAGATCAGCCGCGACCAGCAGGACGAATTCGCGCTGGCCTCTCAGAACAAGGCCGAAGCCGCCCAGAAGGAAGGCCGCTTTGACGACGAGATCGTCGGCTATACCGTCAAGACCCGCAAGGGCGAGACGGTCGTCGACAAGGACGAATACATCCGCCACGGCGCCACGATCGAGGCGATGCAGAAGCTGCGCCCCGCCTTTACCAAGGACGGATCAGTCACCGCGGCCAATGCATCCGGCCTGAACGACGGCGCGGCCGCGGTCATGGTGATGACCGAGGACGAGGCTGCGCGCCGCGGCCTGACGCCCTTGGCGCGCATCGCAAGCTATGCCACCGCGGGCCTGGACCCGGCGATCATGGGCACCGGCCCGATCCCGGCCAGCCGCCGCGCGCTGGAGAAGGCCGGCTGGTCGGTCGGCGATCTGGACCTGGTTGAGGCGAACGAGGCCTTTGCCGCCCAGGCCTGTGCGGTGAACAAGGACATGGGATGGGACCCGTCCATCGTGAACGTCAACGGCGGCGCCATCGCCATCGGTCACCCGATCGGCGCCTCGGGCGCGCGCGTCCTGAACACGCTGCTGTTCGAGATGCGCCGCCGCGACGCGAAAAAGGGCCTGGCCACGCTGTGCATCGGCGGGGGCATGGGCGTCGCTATGTGCCTGGAACGCTAAGCCAATTCGGCGCGCAATTATCTTGCGCGCCGAAACTTCATTGATTAGCAATATTTCAAGAACCTAAAGAAGGAGGGGGAAACATGTCGAAAGTCGCACTGGTCACCGGAGGATCGCGGGGCATCGGCGCCGCCATCTCGAAGGCGCTGAAGGAGGCGGGCTATACGGTCGCGGCCAATTACGCCGGCAACGACGACGCCGCGCGTGCCTTCACCGAGGAGACCGGCATCAAGACCTACAAATGGTCGGTCGCCGATTACGACGCCTGCGCCGAAGGCATCAAGCAGGTCGAGGCCGAACTGGGCCCCGTCGCCGTGCTGGTCAACAACGCCGGCATCACCCGCGACGCGATGTTCCACAAGATGACCCCCCAGCAGTGGAAAGAGGTCATCGACACCAACCTGACCGGCGTCTTCAACATGACCCATGGCGTCTGGAACGGCATGCGCAACGCCAAGTTCGGCCGCGTGATCAACATCAGCTCGATCAACGGGCAGAAGGGTCAGGCGGGCCAGGCGAACTATTCCGCGGCCAAGGCGGGTGACCTGGGCTTCACCAAGGCGCTGGCCCAGGAGGGCGCGCGCGCGGGCATCACCGTCAACGCCATCTGCCCCGGTTACATCGGCACCGAGATGGTGCGCGCCATCGACGAAAAGGTGCTGAACGAACGCATCATCCCGCAGATCCCCGTCGGCCGCCTTGGCGAACCCGAGGAGATCGCCCGCGCCGTGGTGTTCCTGGCCGCGGACGATGCGGGCTTCATCACCGGGTCCACGATCAGCGCGAATGGCGGCCAGTTCTTCGTCTGACGTCGGACCGCACTGCTGAAACGGCAAGGCCCGCGCGATCTGCGCGGGCCTTTTTCCGTTTGATGTCGGGTCGGCGACGGGTCAGTGACCCAGTCTGTTGATCTGCTCCTTGAGACGCAGTTTCTCGCGCTTCATCGCGGTGATTTCGTGGTCGCGGGCACTGGGGCTCCTCTGGGCCCTCTCCACGGCAACCGAAAGGTTCTGATGCTTCTTGCGAAGCTCCTCGACATGGGAAGCAACCGTCATCGCGTACTCCTCTATAGTTGTCTCGAACCAGTCCAGTGCACCACAGCTTGTTGATTCTGTCACGCGGCTTTCGCAATTCCCATTGCGATCGGCGCACCATCGCGCAGAACCTGGGCAGCCAGGGGGGTCAGATCCTCGGCATCGCGGTCGTGGCGGGGGGAAGCATGGGTGATCAGGGGTGCCAGCAGGCGCAGCGGACCGCGCGCGCCCTTTCGCGCCGCGACCAGGACGCGCCCCGCCGGGCTGCCCGCCCGCGCGGCGATGGGCAGGATCGTCACCGCCCCGGCACGCGCGCCAAGCGCGGCCATCACCCCGTCCAGGCGGTCGGCCCGCTGGATCACCGTCAGCCAGCCGCCGGGGCGCAACCGCCTGAGGCCCGCGTCGATCCACTGCGCCAGCGGCGTCTCCTCGCGTCTGGCCAGGGCGCGGCCCGCGTCGGGCGCGGCCGTGCCGCCCAGAAAATATGGCGGGTTCATCATCACATGGTCAAAGGAGGCGTCGCGCAGATCCCGCGGCGGGTCTGTCAGATCGCCGGTCAGGACCGTCAGCGCGATGCCGTTCGCGTAGGCATTGCCGCGGGCCAGGTCCGCATAGGTCTGCTGCCGCTCCAGCCCGGTGATCGCCAGATCCGGCACCCGCCAGCCCAGGCACAGGCTGGCCACCCCCGCCCCGCAGCCCAGTTCCAGCACCGCCTGCCCCGGCCGCGCGGGACAGGCCGCGGCCAGCATCACCGCATCCGCCCCCGCGCGATAGCCGCGCGCGGGCTGACTGATGCGCAGCCGCCCGTCCAGGAATCCGTCGATGCGGGTGTCAGTCATCCAGCCCGTTGTCGCGCAGGATGGCGCGGGCCATGAATTCGTCGCGGTCCGCGACCATCAGCCGCGCGGGCAGCACGCCGATCGATCCCTCCAGCACGCTCATGTGCTGATCCATCGGAAAGGTGGCGATCCCTTCGGATTCCAGCAGGCTGGTGGCGGCAGACATGCGGACCGGATCGTTGCTGCGGAAAAGCTCTTTCATGGGCGCGACGTTAAGCGGCGGTTGCGCATTTGTCGATGCCGTGGCAATGCACGGTCGCAGACACGGGGTATGGCATGACTGTGCAGGACAACGTCCGCAAACCGCTGGATCGGCTGAGCGAGGCCCTGACCGCCGAAATGGAGGCGGTCAACGCGCTGATCCGCGACCGCATGGCCAGCCGCCATGCCCCCCGCATCCCCGAGGTGACGGCGCATCTGATCGAGGCCGGCGGCAAGCGCCTGCGCCCGATGCTGACGCTGGCCGCGGCCAAGCTGCTGGGCTATCCCGGCCCGTGGCATGTACACCTGGCCGCGACGGTCGAATTCATCCACACCGCCACGCTGCTGCATGACGACGTGGTCGACGAAAGCGCGCAGCGGCGCGGACGCCCGACGGCGAACCTGCTGTGGGACAACAAGTCCAGCGTGCTGGTCGGAGATTATCTGTTCGCGCGCAGCTTTCAGCTGATGGTCGAACCCGGCAACCTGCGCACGCTGGAGATCCTGGCCAATGCCAGCGCCACCATCGCCGAGGGCGAGGTGCTGCAGCTGACCGCGGCGCAGGACCTGGCAACCGACGAATCCGTCTATCTGCAGGTGGTGCGCGGCAAGACGGCGGCGCTGTTTTCCGCCGCGACCGAGGTGGGCGGCGTCATCGCCGGTGCGCCCGACGATCAGGTACAGGCGTTGTTCGATTACGGCGACGCCCTGGGCATCAGCTTCCAGATCGTCGACGACCTGCTGGATTACGGCGGCGCGACCGAGACGATCGGCAAGAACGTGGGCGACGATTTTCGCGAACGCAAGCTGACCCTGCCGGTCATCAAGGCCATCGCCAAGGCCGATGCCCAAGAACGTGCCTTCTGGACCCGCACCATCGAGGCGGGCGACCAGCGCGACGGCGACCTGGAGCACGCGCTGTCGCTGCTGGCCCGTCATGGTGCGATGGAGGCCGCGCGCGCCGATGCGCTGGCCCATGCCGCACGGGCCCGCGCGGCGCTGCAGGTGCTGCCCGCGCATCCGATTCGCGACATGCTGGCCGACCTCGCGGATTTCGTCGTCAGCCGCGTGGCCTGACAGACCCCCTTTTCGTCCTCTCCCACCCTGCGTTTTCGGCGGCCCTTTCGGGGCTGCCGCGGCCGCACGCGGCGCGCCTGAATTTCGGGCATCGCCCCGCATTACAGCCCATTTTCCCGGCATGGCCGGTCTGGACGCCCTGAATCAGTGCCTGCGGCCTGTGCAAGCGGCTGCATTCTGCCAATCCAAGGGGCGAAGTTCGCCGCAGCTGCGGCCCGTGGGGTGATGTTAAGGATGAGAGAAGTATGAGAAAGCTTTCCGCATATGGTCTTTTGGCGGCGGCCCTGTCCGCCGTCCCAGCCTTCGCGCAGGACGCCGCGGCCCCGGTCGTCGAGGCGGCGGCCCCCATCGTCGACAAGGGCGATGCCGCCTGGCTGATGATGTCGGCCGTCCTGGTCATCTTCATGACCCTGCCGGGCCTGGCGCTGTTCTATGGCGGCCTGGTGCGCGCCAAGAATATGCTGTCGGTGCTGATGCAGGTGCTGACCATCTTTTCCATCATCGCGATCCTGTGGGTCGCCTTCGGCTATTCGCTGGCCTTCACCGGTGCCGGCAGCGCCGAGGACGCGACCTTCTTCACCCCCTATATCGGCGGACTGTCCAAGGCGTTCCTGGCGGGCGTGGGCACCGATGCCCTGGCCGAGACCTTCTCGACCGGCGTGTACGTCCCGGAACTGGCCTTCGTGATCTTCCAGATGGCCTTCGCCTGCATCGCCTCGGCGCTGATCGTGGGTGCCACGGCCGAACGGCTGAAGTTCTCGGCGGTGATCCTGTTCGTGGTGATCTGGTTCTGCTTCTCCTACATCCCGATGGCCCACATGGTCTGGTGGTGGGGCGGCCCGTCGGCCTATGACGCGCCCTCCGGGCTGCTGTTCGGGCACGGCGCGCTGGACTTTGCCGGCGGCACGGTGATCCACATCAACGCAGGCGTCGCGGCGCTGGTCGCGGCCATGGTCGCAGGACCCCGCCTGGGGTATCGCAAGGAGCTGCTGGCGCCCCATAACCTGACCTTCACGCTGGTCGGCGGCTGCATCCTGTGGGTCGGCTGGTTCGGCTTCAACGCGGGCTCCAACCTCGAGGCCAACGGCCTGACCGCGCTGGCGATGATCAACACCGCCGTCGCCACCGCCGCCGCCGTACTGGCCTGGTCGTTCGGCGAATGGATGATGCGCGGCCATCCCAGCCTGCTGGGCGGCATCTCAGGCGCGATCGCGGGCCTGGTCGGCGTGACGCCTGCCGCGGGCTTCGTCGGACCCATGGGCGCCATCGCGATCGGCCTGATCGCCGGCCTGGTCTGCATGTGGTTCGTCATCTCGGTCAAGCCCCGCATGGGCATTGACGACAGCCTGGACGTGTTCGGCATCCACGGCGTCGGCGGCATCGTCGGCGCGATCCTGACGGGCGTCTTCGCGGCCCCGTCCCTGGGCGGCGGCGGCGTGTTCGACTATTCCACCGGCGCGGTGGGCGAATACGCAATGGGCGCGCAGGTCTGGAACCAGACCCTGGGCGTGATCATCGCCATCGTCTGGTCGGCGGTCGTGTCCTTCATCGCGATCCATATCGTCAAGGCGCTGATCGGCCTGCGCGTCAGCGACAGCGACGAACGCCAGGGCCTGGACGTGACCACCCACGGCGAGAACGCCTACAACTGATCGGGCGCCCGCCCCACGGCAAAGGCCCGGCCCCTGCGGCCGGGCCTTTCGCATGACCGGCAGGCGGGGAAAATCACGCTTCGGTCAGCCCAATTCCCCCCGACGCAAACTTGCTGTAAGCTGGATGCCAATTCCGCCGGACCAACCGGCCACGCAGTCACGCAGGCACCCGACGCATGAAACGACCTACCGGTACCCCGCCCCGTTCGGGCAAAAGCCCTGTTGCCGACAAGCGCAGTCAACCCGCGCCGGCCAAGGCCACGCCCCGCAAGGTCAAGCGGCACGGAAAGCCGCGGCGCGGCGGCATCCTGGGATGGATCGCCGGTCTGGTGACGCTGGCCTGGCGCATCGTCTGGGGGTCGATCTGGCGCCTGGCCATGACGGTCGCGCTGATCATCGGCGCCGCCAGCGCCTATTTCTATGTCAGTCTTCCCGAGGCGCAGGACCTGTTCGACGGTCGCGCCCGCGGCAGCGTCACCATGCTGGACCGCGACGGCCGCGTCTTCGCCTGGCGCGGAGAGACATACGGCGCCGTCACCAGCGACCAGATCCCCGAGGTGCTGCAGCAGGCTGTCCTGTCGTCCGAGGACCGCCGGTTCTTCCGCCATTTCGGCGTCAGCCCGCGCGGCATCGCCAGCGCCATCCGCATCAATATGGCCGAGGGCCGCGGCCCGCTGGAGGGGAACGGCGGTTCCACCATCACCCAGCAGGTCGCCAAGCTGCTGTGCCTGGGCGACACGTTCGATCCCACCCGCTTTGCCAACGAGGCCGAGTTCGAGGCCGAATGCCGGTCGGGCGGCATCTGGCGCAAGATCAAGGAGATCCCCTATGCCTTCGCCATGGAGGCGAAGTACAGCAAGGAGGAGATCCTCTCGATCTACATGAACCGCTCCTATCTGGGCGGCGGTGCCCGCGGGTTCGAGGCCGCGAGCCAGGTCTATTTCAACAAGCCCGCGGCCGACCTGAACGTGTCCGAGGCCGCGATGCTGGCGGGCCTGCTGCCCGCACCCAGCCGCTATGCCCCGACCGCCAGCCTGGAACGCGCCCAGGCCCGTGCCAGCGTCGTCATGGGGCTGATGCACCAGGAAGGCTATCTGGACGACCAGCAGCTGGCTCAGGCCCGCGCCAACCCCGCGACCCTGTCGCAGGCGGCATCGGCCCGGGCGGGCGGTTACTTTGCGGACTGGCTGATGGAATCCGGACCCGGCTTCCTGACCAGCGAGACGACCGAGGACGTGACCATCACGACGACGCTTGACCAGCGTATCCAGCGGGCGGCCGAACGCGCCCTGCAGAAGGTGTTCGACGAGAAGGTCAAGGACGGCTCGACCGCCGAGGCCGCGGTCGTGGTGATGTCCGCCGACGGCGCGGTGCGTGCGATCATCGGCGGGCGCGACACGCGGGTGAACGGTGTCTTCAACCGTGCGACCCAGGCCAAGCGCCAGACCGGGTCCAGCTTCAAGCCCTTCGTCTATGCCGCCGCGCTGGAGGCCGGGTATTCGCCAAGCGACCGGATCGAGGACGGCCCCCTGACCATCCGCATTCCCGGCGGGCGCAACTGGTCGCCCCAGAACTATACCCGCAACTATCGCGGCATGGTTACGCTGACGCAGTCCCTGGCGCAATCGCTGAACACCTCGACCATCCGCCTGCAGGAGGTCGTCGGACGCGATCAGGTGATCCGCGTGGCGCGCGATTTCGGCATCGTCAGCAACCTGACCACCAGCCCGTCCCTGGGCCTGGGCGCGTCCGAGGCGACGCTGATGGAACTGACGGGCGCCTATGCCGGTATCCGGAACGGCGGCACGTCGGTCGCGCCCTATGGCGTGGTCGAGGTCGCGATGCAGGGCGACGACCGCCCGCTGATGGGCCAGACCGGCGGTTTTGGCGAACGCGTCATCAGCCAGCGCGCGGCGGGCCAGCTGATCTACATGATGCAGCAGGTGATCTCGAACGGCACCGGCGGGCGCGCACAGCTGGGCGACCGTCCCGTGGCGGGCAAGACCGGCACGACCAGCAGCTATCGCGACGCGTGGTTCGTGGGCTTCACCGAACAGTACGTGACCGGCGTCTGGATGGGCAACGACGACAACACGCCCCTGACCGGGGTCACCGGCGGCGGTCTGCCGGCCGAGATCTGGCAGGCGGTGATGCTGGAGATCCATGACGGGCTGCCCGAGCTGCCCCTGTCGACCGTGTCGCCCGACGGCAGCGGGATCATCATGTCCAGCGGCGGCACCACCCCGCAGGTGGTGACCAGCGGATCGGCCGACGATCCGCTGGCCGCGGCGCTGGCCGGGGTGATGAACGGGATCGAGGCGCAGAATAGCGGCCGCGTGATCACCGCCCCCGGAGAGGTCCAGGGCGGGGCCCCCGTCACGCCGGGCAGCAGCGTGGGCGCCGATTCGGACGACGCCCTGTCCCGCGCCCTGAACGGCATCCTGGGCGGAAACTGACCCGCGGGACATGAAAAAGCCGCCCGGTCCTGCGACCGGGCGGCTTTTTCGTGGGCCGGTGCGGTCAGCCCGCCTGACGCAGATCGGCGGCCAGTGCCGCGACATCACCCTGCCGACGGGCCAGCATGGCGCCGATCTCGGCCCGTTCGCTGGCCAGCATGTTCACGCCCTCGATGATGATATTGAAATAGAGATCCTGCCCCGAGCGGTCCGAGACGTGCCATTCGACCTCCAGCGGCGCGCGCCCGTTCAGATAGGCCACCGACGTCACCGCATAAAAGCTTTTTAGCTGCCGCGACCCCGTCACCTCGATCCGCGATCCGATGAACTCGCGGAACCGGGCGCCGTACTTGCGGCCGATATAGCCCTGGAACGCCTGCCGGTACTCGGCAAAGGTCGCCGGATCGGTCTGGCGCGCCGCCGGGCCCAACGCCGAACGCGCGATGACATCCACATCCGCATAGCGGGCAAAGATCGCCTCGAACTGCTGATACATCTGGGGGGCAGGCTGGCCCGAATTGATGACCTGATAGACCTCGGCCAGCGACCGGTCGATCAGCGCGTGCGCCCCATCCGCGTCCAGCGCATGGGCGGGATGCCAAGGCAGCACCGCCGTCAGCGACGCGCATCCGATCAGGCCCAGCAGCCCCCGGCGGTCAGTCCGAATAGGGGTCGATGACATCCGCATCGTCATAGGGGTCGTAATCGTCACCGGTCTCTCCCAGGTCAAAGCGGCGGTTCATCAGCCAGATCAGCCGCGTCTGCGCATAGCTATCCGCACTGCCCTGCAGAATGCCATCCACCGTATCCCCAAAGCGCGCCCGATCACCGGCTTTTGACGCGACCCGCAGGGCGAATACCGTCGCGGCATCCCGACCGTCGAAGACGTGGTACAGCGGATCGATCAGCAGATCGACGACCTGCCCCACCGCATCGCGCTGCGTGGACGGGCCCAGCACGGGCAGTTCCAGATAGGCGCCCTCGGGGACGCCCCAGACCGCCAGCGTCTGGCCGAAATCGGTGTCACGTTCCGTCACGCCGAAACTGTCGGCGGCCGGATCGAAGACGCCACCCAGCCCGACCGTCGAATTGACCGCGAACCGGGTCAGGTTCGCGCCCGCATCGCGGGGCTTGCCCTGCAGCAGCCCGTTCACGACCTTGACCGGCAAGGACAGGTTGCGCCCGGCATTGATGACCATCTGCAACAGCCCGATCGGCGCATCGGGGTCGCGCGGCTCGTCGTCGCTGCCCTTCAGCCGGTTCGCGACGGGGCCGATCACCCGCGCATCCAGCCCCTTGTTGAAGGCATGCACGCGGCGGTTCTGCGCCTCGAACGGGTCGTTGATGGTGATGCCGTCCTTCTGGACGGGCGCCTGCGCGCATCCGGCGGCGACAAGCGCCGTCAGCAGCAGGGCCATGACGGGGGGGCTGTTGGGGCGCAAGGGAATCCTTAACCTTTCGATGCGAGGGTCGCGGCAGGCTGGCATAAGCCCTGCGTGGTGATATGGTCGCCGCGGTAACGAGGCAAGCCCCGCCATCGGCGCGGCATTTTCGGGGCAAGACGTATGGCCAAGGCTGCGAAACTGACGGACGGGGCCCGGGAATTGCGCCAGGCGCGCGCCACGGGGTGGCCGCTGTTCCTGTCGGTGGGGGTTTTCTCGGCTGTCGTGAACCTGCTGATGCTGACCGGGCCACTGTTCATGCTGCAGGTCTATGACCGCGTGCTGGCCTCGCGCAGCATCGAGACGCTGACCGCGCTGTTCGTCCTGGTGATCTTCCTCTTCGTGCTGATGGGTGCCATCGACATCATCCGCAACCGCGTGATGCAGCGGATCGCCGCCCGGTTCCAGGACCGGATGGAGGGTCGCGTCTTCGACGCCGCCCTGCGCGAGGGCGCATTGCGCGGCGACGAATCGGCCGCCACGGCGGGCGGGATGCGCGACCTGGATTCCGTTCAGCGGCTGATCGGGTCGCCGGTCATGCTGGCTTTCTTCGACCTGCCCTGGGCACCGCTGTTCCTGGCGGCGGTCTTCATGTTCCACCCGGTCCTGGGCATCGTCGCGACCGTCGGCGGCGGGAT
>NZ_VDDC01000044.1:0-31573 GCF_006239215.1 Paracoccus haeundaensis | reverse complement strand
GGGTCAGGATTTCTAAACTAAAAACCACCGAACGCCCGGCGCCCTTTAAACTCCACCGAGTTTTCACACGGTCTGGACCGTATTTGGAAACTCGGACGCAGTATGTTGCTTTCTCGAGTGCTTGTAACCTCAGGAGTGGCGCCTGGCTTATCGGTGAGGAGACCTGACAGGACGTGCAAGCTTGGGAACCGCCTGACGCGCTGACATGTTCAATGAAACGATACAGGAGAGCGGAACATGACCGGTTCGACCCCACCAATTGACCTTCCCGACGACCTTCGCCGTGGCTTGGAGACCGCGGCAGCCGAAGCGGGAGATTCGCCCACGAACATCATCGTCAAAGCATTGGAAGCTTTTGGCATCGAACGGCTGACTGATGATCAGCAGCTGAAACGCATGACCGGATCGCAATAAACGTAGTCAACAAGGTGTCAGAGGCTGCGATCCAGTCAGCCCCTTACCTGCAAACAGATGCGTGAAATATCGGTTCTACCGGTAAACCTTGCCGAACCAATTCAGACTGGTTGATAGGTCAACGCCACTTCTAGCGATGATTCACTTGGGATACCAAGCTAACGCATTTCGCTGAAACTGGATAACCAGCGCTGCGGCGGGTCTGTGCTCATATCCCTCGGCATTACCAATGTGACACGCCTCGCAACATGCGTGCCAAGGGGACGTGGACGTCGCGTGTGCCGCTGCTGGGGTCTGCGCCCAGCAGGCCGTTCGGGCACATGCGGTCGTCGTCCCATCCGGGGTGGTCGGCAATGGGGTAGAGGCATACCCCCTCCACCCGGACGCCGCGATGGCGGGCGTGATGGGTCTGGGTCATGACATGATCGAACCACGCGGCGCGGCGCGCGCCTTCGGTCCCGGTCTCGGCCAGCATCACGGGGCGGTCATAGCGCGCCGCGACCTCGACGAGCAGATCTGACAGGGGGCTGTGCAGCGCATGGTCGACGTCGATGGGCGGGCCGCCATGGATCCATTGGTTGTTCCAGTAATAGTTGACGCCGACCACGTCCAGCGCGGCCTCGGACCCGCCGATCTGCGGCCAGATGCGGCCCGCGATCAGATCGAAGGCCTGGAACTGGGCGTCGTGCCAGCCATGCGCCTCGAACAGCGGGCGGCCGGTCCAATCGGCATGCTGGACCGCGATCAGCGGCTCGGCGGTGACGAAGCGCGCCCGCGGGTCGATGGCCAGCAGCTCCGCACGGGCGGCCAGATAGCAGCGGGCCAGCTGGACCTTCAGCTCGAACCCGCGGCCCCCGGCGAACGGGTTCAGATAGCCCGCATCCCCGCCGGCCCAGGACAGGAAGCTGATCTCGTTCACCGGGCACCAGAAGGGGACGGCATCCGTCACCTGGCGATGGTGCCGACCGGCGGCGCGGGCCAGCCAGGCAAAGCGGTCGACGAAGGCCGGGGACCAGACGTCCAGATCGTCAGGCCAGCCGTAATGCATCATGTCCCAGATCACCTGCGTGCCGGTGTCGCGCGCCGCCTGAAGCATCGGGGTCCAGGATCCCAGGTCCAGCGCGCCGCCCGCGTCGATCGACGGCCAGCGCAGGGCATCGCGGCAGGTGCGGATGCCCAGGCCTTGCAGCTGCAGGTAATCCTGGGCGGCATGGGTGTCGTGACCGATGGCCGCGATGACATCCAGCCGCCGCCCGTCGCGCCGCCGATGGGTCGAGGATTCCCATCCCCCCTGGATCATGCTGGCGAACAGCGTGGGCGCCGGCGCCGGGGCCTGTTCGGCCAGAACGGTGTCGATCAGCGCCTGCCATTGCGGCACCACGACCGCGGCGGAATAGGTTGCGCGCACATGGGCCTGCAGCGCCGACCCCAGGCCGTGCCGCAGGGCCGGATCGTCGATCAGCCGACGCATTGCGGCGGCAACAGCCCCGGGATCCTCGTGCGGCACGAACAGGCCGCTGACGCCGTCGCGGATCTGCTGCAGGGCGCCGTTGTCGGGGGTGGCGATGACGGGCAGGCCCGCGGCCCCGGCCTCGGCGATGACATGGGGCATGCCCTCGCCCCGGCTGAGCCAGCAGAAGACATCCATCGCCGCCAGCAGGTCGGGGACGTCCGCGCGGTCGCCGGTAAAGATCACGCGGTCGCCAAGGGGTGCCGCCAGCGCATGCAGCTGCAGCGCGTATTCCGGCATGAAGGCGTCCGGCCCGCCGATGACGACGAACCGCGCCTGCGGATGGCTGGCGGCGACGCCCATCGCGGCGGCCAGGAAATCCTCGACCCGCTTCTTGCGGTCCAGGCGCCCGACCCATCCGATCAGCACCTGGTCGTCGGCGATGCCAAGCGCCGCGCGGATGGGTGCCCGGCGTGCCGGATCGAACTCGGTCAGGTCGACCATCGACGGGATCTCGACCGCATGGTCGGGCCGGTCGGGCATGCGTCCCGCCGCCGTCGCGCGGATGCTGTCGCAGACGCCCACATAGCGCGCGGTCAGGTGCTTGGGCCCGGCCAGCGCCTCGCTGACCAGCCCGCCATGTTCGATCAGGGGCGGGCGCAGGGCCAGACGCTCCATCGCGGGATAGATGTCGGCGACGTTCTGACAGCTGACCACCACGTCGGCCCCGCAGATCTTGCGGCGCAGATAGTCGATGGTGTCGTCGAACCCAAGCGCATAGGGCGTCGTGTCGACATGGATGCCAAGCGCGCGCAGCTGGTCGGTCGTCTGGTCGGGCATCCCCTCCTTGCGAAAGCAGGGGATGACGTCGATCCGGTACCGGTCGCGGGGCAGGGTGCGGGCCAGCAGGCGCAGTTCCGTCTCCTCTCCGCCGACGACCAGCCAGGCCAGGACGAACAGGATGCGGATCTTGCCTGCGTCAGGGTGCGGGACGGGCAGGTCCTGGGGCGGCTGAACGCCCCAGGGCTGGTTCAGATCGTCGTTCATCGGATCGCTCCTTGGCGGGATCAGGTCGCGAAGACGACCTGGAGGAAATCGAACCGCTCGGCCATCAGGCGTTCCAGGAACCGCGGCGCCTCGTCGAAGGGTACGACATGGGTGATCAGGTGCTGACGGATGGCGGGGCCCATGCGCTCCAGCAGGCGGACGGTTTCCGCGGCCAGCCGCCGCTGGTTCCAGTCGGCGGCCAGACGGCGCGGCATGCGGTTGATCTGGGCGCAGATCAGGCGCAGGCCGTTGTGGTGGAACTCCTCGCCCAGGCGCAGGTCCGGCAGGCCGCCCTGATAGAAGGCCAGGTCGATCACCGTGCCCTGCGGGCGCAGGGCGGCCAGCGCGCGGTGCAGGCTGTCGGAATGGGCCCGGGTCTGGAACACCACCTCGGCGCCGCGGCCGCCGTGACGGTCGTGCCACGCGGACTTGGCATGGGCCACGGCCGCGTCCTCGTCCATCGGGGTCATGCCCAGCTTGCGGATGATGTCCTGGCGGAAGGGGGAGGGATCGACGACAACTACTTCGGACGCGCCGGCGGCTTGCGCGAACAGCGCGCAGAACAGGCCCACCGTGCCGCCACCCCAGATCAGCGCGGGACGCCCGTCCAGGCTGGCGCCCAGATGCGGGACGGCGGCGCCGAAGGCCTCGGCATCGGCATGCAGGATGCCGTTCGCGGCGATCGGTCCCATCTGGCCCACGAAGATGCCCAGCATCGGGTCCATCCCGTCGGGCAGCGCCGTCAGCAGGTCGTGCGACGGATCGGCGGTATGTCCGGTCTTGTGACCGAAGGCGGTGCCGACCACCTGACCGTTCCGCCAGCCCGGCGCGCGCGCGTCGATCACGCGGGCGCTTTCCATATAGCCCAGGAAGTTGACCGGAAACCGGGCCGACGGCTCGCCGGGCACGAAGCGGCCCGCGACATCGTCCCATCGGCTGTGCAGATAGGGGTTGGTGCCCTTCAGGAAGGTCAGCTCGGTCCCCGCCGACAGCCCGGTATAAAGCAGGTCCAGCCGAACCTGCCCGTCCCCCGCCGGCCCTTCGTCATAGCCGAAGAAGCCCGGACGGCCCTGGTCCAGGATGGCCAGCGACCGGATGTGGCGATGTTCATGCGGCATCGTCGGCGCCCGCCGCAGCGGCAGGACAAAAGGTGGGCTGCGGGTCGGCCCGCAGCCCCTCCATCCGCACAAGGGTTCCGGTTTCGGCCGACCGGCCCACGGCCAGCGCGACCTGATGGGTCAGCAGCGCCTCGGCATAGTCGCAGCGGATGCGGTTCTCGCGGCCCATGACGGCCTCGATGAAATCGCGGTCCTCGCGCCAGACCGGATCGCCGCTGGCCTGCCGGACGGGTCGGCCCTGGCCCACGTCGACCATCAGGTCGTGATCGGTGATCTCGATCGCCATGGCGTCGCTGAAGACATGCAGGCCAACGCGGTGGTTCCACCGCATCAGGCAGGTCGACGACAGGTTGGCCACCGCCCCCGACGCAAAGCGCAGCGTGGCCGCGGTGGCGGTGGGCACGGTCAGGCCGGGAAAGTCGTCGCGGTCGCGCCGCGCGGACAGGCCGAACACCTCGGTCACGTCGCCGGCCAGGAACCGCGCCGCGTCGATGATGTGGGTGGCCTGTTCGACGACCTGGCCCCCCGATCCGTCGGCCCGCCACCACCATTCCGGCGGCGGCGTCTGGTCGATCCAGAATCCCTGCATCAGATGCGCGGGATTGGTCGCCAGATGGGCGCGCGCCTCGTCCATCGTGTCCAGATAGCGCCAGTGATAGCCGACGGCGGTGATCAGCCCGGCCTGCTCGACCTCTGCCGCGATCCGCTGGGCCAGATCGACGTCCAGGGTGATCGGCTTTTCGACGAAGAACGGCAGGCCCCGCGCGATGCAGGCCCGTTCGGGCGCCCCATGCGCAAAGGGCGGCACGCAGATGTAAACGGCGTCCAGATCATGCGCGGCCAGCATTGCGTCGTGATCGCGATGGGCCGTGGCCCCCATGCGGTCTGCGGCCTCCTGCGCGCGGGCGGGGTCGGTGTCGCAGATGGCCACGACCTGGACGTCGGGCATGGTCTGCAGCACGCCGAAATGGCGATGCGCGATGCCGCCCGCCCCGATGAAGCCCAGTCTGATACGGTCCATAGGCGGTTTTTCCTTCCTTGCGCGGGCGGCGCGATAGGCGGCCAGGGTGTCGCCGGCCATGCGGGCGGCGGTGAAATGCGCGGTGAAACGGTCCTGCTGCGCCCGGGCCACGCGTGCGCGCGCCTGCGGATCGCGCAGCGCCGCGGCCAGGTGGTCGGCAAGGGCGCGACTGTTGCCCGGCGGGTGCAGCCAGGGGTGGTCGGGGCCAAGCGCCTCGACGGTGCCGCCGATCCGGCTGGCCGCGACGGGCAGGCCGGCGGCCATCGCCTCCAGCGCGACCAGCGGCAGCCCCTCGAACCGCGAGGGGAGGGCCAGGATTCCGGCCTGCGCCATCAGCGCGGGCACGTCGTCGCGTTGCCCGGCCAAGGTCACGTGGTCCTGCAGGCCCAATCGGCGGATCGCGCGGTCCAGCAGCAGATGGCCCGGACCGTCGCCGACGATCACGACCCGCGCATCGCCGCCGCCCCGCCGCAGCCGGGCCAGCGCCCCCAACAGGACGCGCTGCGCCTTTTGCGGGGTCAGGCGACCGACGCAGAGGATCATCCGGTCGTCGCGGTCCGCCTGTGGCGCGGGGCGGGGGCGGATGCCGTTGGGCACCGCGCGGACGGATGTTCCCGGGCCAAGCGCCCTGCGCCACCCGTCCGCGGCCTGGCGCGACACGGCGATCACGCCATGCACCCCGCCCAGCGCGGCGCGGTATTCGGCGATCTGATCGGGGTCCGTCAGCAGCCAGGGCAGATGTTCGGTCCGCAGCACGGTCGCGCCGGCGGCATGGGCCGCGCGGGTCAGGGCGTGCCCCTCCCACCCGATGCCGGCGTGCACATGGACCGTTCCGCGGCCTTGCCCCGCCCAGTCCGCAACCGCCCGGGCGATCGCCCCGGTGTCCGTCACCGCGGCCATGCCGCCCGCCGCTCTGACCTGCGCAGCCAGGGCGCGGCCCGCCGGATGGTCGGGCCACAGCGTTTCCGGGCGCAGGCCCCGCTCCGCCAGCGCGGCGGCCAGGGCGACCATATGCGCGCCCACGCCCGACGGCTCGGCGCTGTCGGTGACCAGCAGCAACCGGTCAGGCATGCACGGGGACCGCCATCATGCGCCGGTGCAGCGCCAGGGCCTGGGCCACCACCTGGTCCATGTTGTAATAGCGGTAGCTGCCAAGACGACCGGCAAAGATCACGTTCGGTTCCGCATCGGCCAGCGTCTGATAGCGGCGGAACAGCGCCTGGTTCTCCGGGCAGGGGATGGGATAATAGGGATCGCCCCGGTCCGACGGATATTCGCGGGTGATCGCCGTCATCGGGTGGTCCTGCCCGGTCAGGTGCTTGTATTCGGTGATCCGCGTGAAGGGCACGTCCGGGTCGGGATAGTTCACGACACCCACCGGCTGGAACTGGCGCTGGGGCAGGGTTTCATGCGCGAAGGTCAGGCTGCGATAGGGCAGCGCGCCGAAGCGGTGGCCGAAATAGGCGTCGATCGGCCCGGTATAGACGGTCAGCGCGCCGCGATCGGCCGGGTCGATGTCATGGAAATCGGTGCCCGTGCGCACGTCGATCCCCGGATGGTCCAGCATGCGCGCGAACATCGCGGTATAGCCGTCGCGCGGCATCGCCTGGAACCGGTCGGTGAAATAGCGGTCGTCGGTATCGGTGCGCGTCGGCACCCGCGCCGTGACCGAGGGGTCCAGCTGGGACGGATCCAGCCCCCATTGCTTGCGGGTGTAGCCCTCGAAGAACAGTCGGTACAGATCGTCCCCTACGGCCGAGACGACGACATCGCGCGCGGTGCGGATCGGGTCCACGGGCCGGGCGCGCGCCGCCAGGAAGGCGGCGGTGTCCGCGTCGCCGGTCAGCCCGGCATCATAGAGCATGTTCAGCGTCGTGCGGTTGATCGGCATCGGCACCCGGCGATCGCCCAGATCGGCCAGCACGCGGTGCGCATAGGGCCGCCATTCGGTGAAGCGCGACAGGAAGTCGACGACCTCGGTGGCGTTGGTGTGAAAGATGTGCGGGCCATAGCGGTGGATCAGCAGGCCGTCGGCATTCTGTTCGTCAAAGGCGTTGCCGCCGATATGGTGGCGCCGGTCGACGACCAGCACCCGCTTGCCCGACTGTTCGGCCAGCTGGCGCGCCATGACCGCGCCGGCAAACCCCGCGCCGCAGATGGTCACGTCGGGACGGGGCCGCGCGCGGCGGGGGCGGGGCACGGCAGGCCGCCGGCGTCGGTCGACCGCCCGGTCCAGCAGCGCCGCCATGCGGGCCTGCGTCAGGTCCCAGCTTTGGCGGGCCAGCACCGCGTCGGCCTCGGTGCAGATGTCGGCCGGGGCATCCGCCAGCGCATCGGCGCAGGCCGCGACAAAGGCCGCCGGGCCGTCGGCGATGCGGACCGCGCGCAGATGGCCGTACTGGCGCACCACGTCGCGCACCGGGGTGGACACGACCGGGCATCCGGCGGCCAGATATTCCGGCGTCTTGGTCGGAGAGATGTAGCGCGTCGCCTCGTTCATCGCGAAAGGCATCAGCGCGACGTCCCACCCCGCCAGATAGGCGGGCAGCTGGTCATAGCTCTTCTGGCCCAGCCAATGCAGGTTGGGCGCCTGGGGAAGGCTGGCGGGGTCGATCTTGACCACCGGGCCGATCATCACCACCGACCAGTCGGGCCGCGCCGCGGCCAGTCCCGCGATCAGGTCCAGATCGACGCGTTCGTCGATCACACCGTACCAGCCAAGCCGCGGACCGGGCAGGCCGGCCTGATCGTCGGGTTCGGCAAGTCCCGTCCGTGCGGTCGCGAAATGCCGCGTCTCCACCGAGGAGGGGAAGGCGTGGATGTTGGCGTGATCGTTTCGCCGCGCCTCCCACAGGGACCAGCCGCCGGTGGTCACCAGATCCGCCGATGCCATCAGCGCGGCCTCCAGCCCGGCCAGCGCGGCCGGCGCAAAGCGGAACGAGGCCAGCTCGTCCATGCAGTCATAGACCACGGCCGCGGCATCGACATGCTGCACGACGGGCCACATCATCGGCGTATACAGCCACAGGACCGGGCGCACGATCCCGTTCAGGGCCAGCATCTGGTCGAACAGACCCACCAGGCCCGCGGCCTGATCCTGGGGCGACCAGCGGTCGGGAATGCGGGGGCGCACGGCCTGGACGGTCGTGCCGTGAAAGGCGTGGAACTCCAGATAGGGCAGGTGATGCGTGGTGGGGATCGCCTCCTCCCAGAACAGCACGCGGTAATCGCGGGCAAAGCGGTCCATCAGATGCTGGGGCCGCTGGGTCACGAAATCCCACCGCAGATGCGACAGGCAGATCAGGGCGGGCTTGTCGGTCGTCGCGGGGGGCGACAGGTCGCGGGGCGTCATGACTGCTCCTTCCGGCGACCGCTGCGGATCGCGTCGATGTCTTGGCCAAGGCAGGCGATGCTGGCGCGCCAGCCCCATCGGGTGATCGCGTCGGGGCGGGGATCGGCGGGCGGCGATGCCAGCAGCCCGTCCAGCGCGGCGGCAAAGGGCGCACCGGGGGATGCGACGGTCCCGGCCGATGCAGGCACGTGGTCCAGCCCGCAGACCAGGTCCGCATTTGCCAGAACCGGCAGGCCGGCCAGCTGATATTCGGTCAGAATTGCGGGGGCGCCGTCATGCTGGCCGCAGACCACGCCGATGCGGGCGCGGTTGATCAGCCGGTTGACGGCGTCATGATCCACCCCCGGGGGTCCCACGATCTCGACGTCCAGGCCGCGGCGGTCGGCGTCGGCGCGCAGGTCGTCGTCGCCGTATCCGACCACCAGCAGGGCCGTGGTGCCGGGGCGGCGCTCCATGGCATCGAACAGGATGTCGTGACGCTTGTAGGGCTGCGCGCAGGCGACATAGACCACGTCGCGATCCTTGGCCGCACCGGTCGGATGAAAGGTCACGTCGGACGCAAAGTTCGGGCCGATGGGCAGCACGCGCGTGCGGGCGCCGGGGATGCGTGCCGTTATTTCGGCCGATTGCCAAGGGGCGCCGGTCAGGAACAGGTCGAACCGCGCCGCCAGGTCGTCGGGGATCCGCAGTGCCGGGGCGTCGATGGAATTGTAGATGGTGATCGCACCGCGTGCCGCATCCATGATGTCGTGCCCGACCCCCAGGCCCCAGACGCACAGGATGTCCGGCGCGCCGGTCTGCTGCAGATGGCGCACCGCCTCGGCCGATCCGTACGGGGCGTCATGCGCGTCGGCGCGAAAGACGCGCCGCGTCAGGCCGGGGCGGTCCGGATCGGCCCGGCCCGCGGCAAGGCCTTGGCTGGCATCGGATTCGCCGCAGCGCCCGGCAAAGCTCCAGATCTCGGCGGTATCGACGATGCCCGCCGCGATGGCTGCCAAGGGCAGGCGTTCCAGATAGCCGCCGGTGACGGTGACCTGTCCCGTCGGGGGCGGCGGCAGGATGGTGTCGATCTGCGCCGGATGCGTCACCGGGACCGGCGGACCATGGCTGCAATGATCCGAGATGACGACAAGACGACGAGAATGCATGGGGCCGCCGCTGAAAGAGAACGCCGTAGGACATCGCGATGTTCACGACATGTTTCAGCTAAGGTCAGGGTTGACGACCACGCAACTTGATTAATGTCAGCGTTGCTGGGGCAGGTTTTGCACTCTGTGTCATGCGCCGTTCGGGCGAACCCGTTGCCTTTCATCGGCTTGGCCGGTCGCGGCGTTCGGTGCCGACTGCCCGGCTGGAAGGGTGCCGATTAGCAAACGTTATAGGTTATCTGCTGGAACATCGGGCGCAGGCAGGAGCTTCGTTACGTCTTCTGAGGAGGAGACGCTGCATCATGGGAGACGAGACATGAAGTATTCGATGACCTGGATGGCCGGCTGCGCGATCTGCGCATTTGCCGGCATGGCGCAGGCGGATTGCGCCGCCGATCTGGCACGCTTTACCGATACCGCCGCGATGACCGGCGACAACACCGGTGCTGCGTCAGGCGGGACCGAGGGCATTGCCAAGGACGGATCGCTGGCGCCGCTGGAGCAACCGGCGGGCGATGACACCCAAGCGGATGCCCCCGATGCGTCGGCCGATGCGGCGTCCGACATGCCTGCAGCCGATGGGGCCGACAGCGCCTCGGGCGAGGGCATCGCCAAGGACGGCTCGCTTGCGCCGTTGGAGGGAACGGAGGCAGAGCCCGGAACGGCCGTCGCCATGTCCGGCAGCGACGTGCAGGCGCAGCAGGAAGGCGAACCGACCGCCGCGGAAGAGGCCGAGGGAGACGAGGCCATGGCCGATCGCGAGAGCCTGATCGCCAATGCGGAGCGTGCCCTTGCCGAAGGAGACGAGGCTGCCTGTCAGGAAGCGGTCGACCAGCTGAAGGCGATGTGACGACACGCTGCGCCCGGCATCAGGGCGCAGCGGTGACTGTGGAACAGCGGACGGTGGCGATGGGCGACGGCCGATTTTCAGATTGCAACCTGTAAGGCTCTGTGAAATAGTGCTGACGTGGTCGATCTATCGTGGACACACTGAAACGCGAAATTGCCTTTGCCGGTAGACCCAATGACTGGGTGAATGGGCCGCGACCGTCAGCCCTATGCTTTCAGAAACCTCTGTCCGGCGGGCACGAGCCAAAGGCCATGCCCGCCGTTTCCGCGATGGTCAGCGATAGATATACATGATCTGACGATCCTGCGGGTTCACCAGCACCGTCTGGCCGTTGATCTGCGCATAGCGATAATCCGGCTGATCCGGGATCTCGTAGATCGTCACGTTTTCCGGAACGCCCGCGCCGATCACGACCTCGCCGTCCAGATAGACGGGATCCACCGTGTTCGACGTGACATAGGTGGTCACTTCGGTCGTGGGCTCCTCGGCTGCGGCAGCACCGGTCGCGCCGCCGATGGCAAGACCGGCCACCGCCCCGACCGGGCCGCCGATCAGCGCACCCATCGCCGCGCCGCCCAGACCGCCCACGGCGGCGTCCTGTCCGGTGGTCGGGTCCTCGACGGGGGCCTCGATGATGGTCACGCCGACCGTCTCGCGGTTGGGATAAAGCGACACGACCTCGTCGCCTGCCTTGACGTTCAGATAGTCGCCATAGGCCCAGCCTTCCAGACCGTCACCGCTGACCTGGCACCAGTTCGCGCTGTCGATGCAGCCCAGGACAGTCACCTCGTCCCCCGCGCCGATGGCGCCGATCACGCCATGCTGGACGCCGGGGCCGGACCGGACGTTCAAATCCGTGGCAACGGTGGCCATCGTCTGCGCCGAGGCGGCCCCCGAAACCGTCAGGGCCGCAACGAAGGTCGGAGCAAGATACGCTTTCATGGTAATCTCCTGTCTCTCGGGCATGCTGCCCGATGATGCGGTGCAAACTTGTCGCACCGATCGGCGGTTCCGAACCGGACCGTTCACAAATGCATAAAATGCAATCTTCAGTTGAAAAGCGCGCGGGCCAAGTTGATCACGGCCAGAATCTGACGCGTCTCGGCATCGACGCGGTACAACTGATCGTCGCTGCGGTAATAGCGCCAACCCTCCCGGCGTTCGACATCGTAACGGTTCAGGTCACGGACCAGGACATAGTCCTCGACGCGCAGCCTGTCGCCGACGCCGCGGCCATAGCGGATGTCATCGCGCTTTGCCTGACCGGGTGGAATGCAGGACGGCGATTTCTTGGCAAGGCCCGGCGGGCACCCCTGATGGGCATGGTTGCGGTCGTTGTCGTGATGGCGCCCGCGGCCCGGATCGGCCGCGACGGGTGCGGCCAAGGCAAGCGTCAGCGCGGTCGCCAAGGCAATCCCTGGAAAGGTTGGGGTCATCGTCATGCTCCTGATGCTGGCTCCGACAACGGAGCAAAGGACAACCTCCGACCGGCGCGTGGGTTGCCGCACCCTGCCGATCATGTGAATGCCGCTGATCGCGCGAAGGATCACCGCGATGCAGGGGGCATGGATCGAATGACCACGGCCGCGCGTTCATGTGCCAGAAGCCGATACGGCAGTCAGGAGTTCACATGTCCGACAGAACCATAGGCGATCTGGCAAAGGCGATGGGCAAGATCGACTTTGCCATGCTGACCACCCGGACCGAGGGTGGCCAGCTTGCCACCCGGCCCATGAGCAACAATTCCGATGTCGAATGGGATGGCGACAGCTATTACTTCACCTATGACGACACGCGTACCGTGTCCGACATCGAACGCGACCCCCATGTCGCCCTGTCGTTCCAGGGGCGCGCAGGCATTTTGGGCGCGCCGCCGCTGTTCGTGGCCGTCGAGGGCGAGGCCGGCATCATCCGCGACAAGGCCACGTTCGCCGACCATTGGACCAGCGATCTGGAACGGTGGTTTCCGGACGGCATCGATACGCCGGGCATGGCGCTGATCAAGGTCGCCGCCGTGCGCGTCCATTACTGGGACGGCGAGGAAGAGGGCGAGGTCGCCCCCCGGGCCTGATCCATCGCAATCCCGAAAGACCCGCGGGCCGGCATGCCGTCCGCGGGTCTTTCAACGACCTCGGCCTGAAGACGATCAAGCGATATTTCGACAGGGGAACGGCATCCTGATGCAGCATCACCGCTATCTTTTCGTCGGTGGCCTGCACCGGTCCGGGACATCGCTTCTGACGCGGCTGGTGGCGGCGCATGACGCGGTGGCCGCAATCCGCGATGCGCCGGTGCCCGAGAACGAGGGGTGCTATCTGCAGGGCGCCATCCCCCATACCGCGCAGCACGGCCGACCGATGCATTTCGCGACCGATCCGCGTCAGCACCTGACCGAGGGCCACCCGCTGGACCGGTTGGAGACCCGTCTGCGCCTGGAACACGATTGGAACCCATGGTTCGACGGCGATCGTCCGTGGCGGGTCGAGAAGTCGCCGGTGAACCTGACGCGGACACGGTTGTACCAGCAATTGTTCCCATTGTCGCAATTCGTGCTGATCATCCGCCACCCCGAGGCCGTGGCGGCGGCGGTCGCGAAATGGGTCGATGGGCCAGCCCATCAGCTGATCGACCACTGGCTGGACGCGCACTCTCAGATGCAGCAGGACCTGTCCCACCTGCACGCGGCCATGGTCATCCGGTACGAGGATCTGGTGGCATCGCCCGCGGCGGTGGTGAGCAGCGTTCACGCCTTCATGTCGCTTTCCCCGTCCCGGATGGACGCGACGGTCCGGGACGGCAATCTGGACTACGGATCGGCGCCGCGGATGACCCCGTCGCAGGCAGAGCGTGCCGCGGCATGGGGCTATGGACCGGGGCTTGAGGTAAGACCTGTCGGTCCTCGCCTGTCCCACCCGTTGCGGTCGGTCAGGACAGCGGCAGAAGACGCCTGGACAGGTGGAAAGGCCATCACCGGCTGATGGAACGCAGGCGGGACACCGCGCGTGAAGAAAGTCGCCGTCCTGCACTTCTCCATAATCTTCTGAATTCACGTTGATTTCAGGGAACCGATGTTATGAAGCCTGATCTTTATCAGGCGCAGGTTCAGGAACTGCCCTGTCATGCGTCCGTTTTGCAGGCGGATGCGCAGGACAATCCGGTCATGCATTCGTCGCCGGTCGACTGCCCCGGCCGGACCTTCCTGCATGATACGGATCCTCATGACCCCTTGGCACGATACCCGTCCCGCACTGCGCCACGTCACCGTCGCCATCCCCGTGCGCGACGAGGCCAAGCGGTTGCACCGGCTGCTGCAGGCGCTAGCCGGGGCCGCCCAAGCCTGTGATCTGCCCGTCACGGCCCTGGTGCTGGCCAACAACTGCACGGATGCCAGCGAACGGATCGCCCGGTCCTTCCGCAGCCCTTCGCTGGCGGTGTCGGTGCATTCCGTCACCTTTCCGGTATCGACCGCCAGTGCCGGACGCGCGCGGCGGGTGGCGATGGACCTGGCCGCCAGGACCGGCGGGCTGCTGATGACGACGGATGCCGACGCGATCCCGGCGCAGGACTGGATCCGGGCCGCGCTGGACGCGATGGGTGACGGGGCCGATCTGGTCTGCGGATCGATCAGTGCCGATGTCCCGCATGTTCTGGCCACCCCTTCGGGCGCGCGCATCACCCAGGCCGAGGAGGCCTACAGCGCGCTGCTGCGCAGGGTCCGCCACCGGCTGGACCAGGTGGCGGGGCGCCAGGCCGCGCAGTCGCAGACCCCGCATTACATGGAATCCGGCGCGTCGATGGCGATCCGCGCAGATTTGTACCGGGCCATCGGTGGCCTTCCGGAGCTGGATTTCGGAGAGGATCGCGCCCTGGTCTTTCGGGCCGAGGCGCATGGGCTGGCCGTCCGCTATTCCTGCGACATGACGGCGCGCGTGTCCGGGCGACTGCAGGGGCGCGCTGATGGCGGCATGGCTGCCTGCCTGCGCCATCGGATGCAGGATGCCGATCCGCTGGCCGATCAGGCCATGATCCTGCCCTACGCGCTGCGCGCGATGTGGGCCGAGGCGATGTCAGGGTCCATCCGCGCCTATCCCGACCGCAGCGTTGCGGCCGGCCCGACGCTGCGCGCCTCGGACCTGGAGGCGCGGCTGGCGGATCTGGCGGCGCTGGTCGACGGGACCGTCGATCCGGACTTTGCCCGCTGGTCCGACCGGCACGCCGCGATGGTGGTCGGATGACCGACGCCATCGACCGTGCCGAACGGATGATCGCCGATGCCCTGCCGGACGGGCCCGACGGCCCGTCGGGCCCTGCCTTGGCCGCCGCATTGCGCGACAGCGGGCTGTCGGCGGAATGCCTGACCTTGGCGCATCACCCGCGTGATCCGCTGGTGCTGCTTGATGCGCTGCAGCGGGTGGGCGGCGCAAACCTGTCCGCCGGGCGGCTGTTCGAGGGGCATGTGAACGCCGTCAAGCTGCTGATGCTGCATGGCGGCCCGACCGCGCCCGTGGCGCAGGGGGCGCTCTACGGCATCTGGGGTGCCGACGGTCCCGACCCCGCACGGATCGAGGGTTCGGTCATCCGCGGGCAGAAGCTGTTCGCCAGCGGTGCGGACGTGCTGGACCACATGATCGTCACCGTGCGGTCGGATGCCGGGCTGCACCTGCTGATGTTCGCGCGCGACCAGCTGGACGGGCGGCTGTTTCCCGGCGAATGGGACATGTCGGGAATGAAGGCCACCGCATCGGGTCGCTGCGACCTGGACGGGCTGGCCGTGGCGGAGGCCGTGACCCTGGGCGCGCCCGACGCCTATCTGACCGAGCCGCATTTCCACGGCGGCGTCTGGCGCTATGCCGCGGTCCAGCTGGGGGCGATGCGCAGGCTGACGGCCCTGACCGCCGATCAGCTGCGCGCCCGCGGCCAGCAGGATGCCCCCCTTCAGGCGATGCGCCTGCACCGCATGATCACGGCCTGCGAGACGGCCCGACTGTGGCTGGCCCAGGCCGCCTGCCGGATCGAGCGTCCCGCCGCGACGGCGGCCGATGCCCAGACCGCGATCCTGGCCCGCCTGCGCACGACAGACGAGGCCGTGGCCCTGCTGGCCAACATGGACCAGGCGCTGGGGGCCGCGTCATTCGCCACGGCGCATCCGGCCGACCGCATCCGGCGGGATCTAGGCCTGTACCTGCGGCAGGCGGGGCCGGATGCCCTGGCCCTGTCATCGGTGGACCGGATCCTGGCCGACCCCGACCTGCACCGGCGGTGGATCGGATGAGCGGCTTTCTGGACCATGCGGCATCCGCCCCGTCGATGACGCCCGGTTCGCTGGTGCAGGGCCGCCCGCTGGTCATCCTGGCCCCGCATCCCGATGACGAGACGCTGGGCTGCGGCGCGCTGCTGTTCGATGCGGCCGCGCAGGGCACCCCGTGTCACGTCATCTGCGTGACCGACGGCACGCGCTCGCATCCCGGATCGCGGCGCTGGCCCGCCCCGGTGCTGGCCGCAACCCGCGCGGCGGAACTGCGCGCCGCCTGCGCGATCCTGGCACCCGCGGCGCGGGTCACCTGCCTTGGCTATCCCGATTGTGCCGCCTCCGACGACGCGCAGGCGGCGGAACGGGTGTCGGCGCTGATCGCGCCCGACGCGCTGGTGCTTGCGACCTGGGAGCACGACCCGCATGTCGATCATCAGCAGGTTGCGCGTCTTGCCATGCGCCTTGCCGCCATGCGGGCGGATCTCGCGCTGGCCTTCTATCCGGTCTGGGGGCGGTTCACCGACCGCGCGGCGGAGGTCCGGCTGATCGCGGCTTCGGATGCGGCGGTGGCGGCCAAGCGGCGCGCGCTGTCCTGTCACAGGTCGCAGATGACCGGGCTGATCGACGACGACCCGACGGGGTTCGTCATGACCGACACCCATCAGGCCCATTTCCTGACCCATCCGGAGATCGTCATTGCCCCATAGGGAAACGCTGGACCATCTGGCCCGCCTCTATGCCGCCAGTGACGATCCCTGGGATCATCGCACCAGCCCCTATGAGGCCGGCAAGTACGCCGCCACGCTTGACGCCATCGGGCACGGCCCGTTCAAGGCCGCGCTGGAGATCGGGTGCGGCAATGGCACGCTGGCGCGGCGGCTGGCCGACCGGTGCGACCGCCTGACGGTGATGGACTGCATCCCCGCCGCGATCCGGTCGGCGCGGCAGGTGCTGGACCCCCTGCCGCAGGTCACCGTCCTGCAGGGCTGCGCGCCCCAGGACCTGCCGGACCTGCGCCCCGATCTGGTCCTGCTGTCCGAGGTGCTGTATTTCCTGACCCCCAAGGAGATCACCGGTCTTGGCGGCTGGCTGCGCGCCCGGGCGACGGGCCCGGTGATCGCCGTCAACTGGACCGGCCCGACCGACGAGGCGCTGGACGGGCCACGGGCCGTGGCCATTCTGCAGAATGTCCTGGGACCATCGGACAGCACGGTGCATGACGGCTTTCGCATCGACCGCTTTGCCCTGCCGGCCTGATCGGGATCACCGCCGGGGTCGCGTGGCGATCAGGAAGCCCAGGACACCCGCGACGGGCCCGGGGATCAGCAGCCAGACGGCCGTGGGGCCGATGCGCTGGAACAGCGCCGTCGTCAGCGCGATCGATGCGACCGTGATGGCAAAGCCGATGGCGTTCTGGATGGCCAGCGAGGCCCCCACCGCATCCTGCGGACAGGCGCGCGCGGAGAGGGCCGAGAATTGCGGCGAATCCGCCACGACGGTGGCGCCCCAGACCACCAGCAGGACCAGAAGCCAGCCCGGCTGCAGCACCGGCCACAGCGTGACCACGCAAAGGGCGCTGGCCCCGGACAGGATCAGCGCCGCAAGGGCTGTCGGCGCGCTGCCCAGGACACGGGCCAGGCTGCCGCCCGCCAGGCAGCCCGCGGCCCCGGCACCGATGATCAGGAAGGACAGGCCCGACACGCCAAGGCCTGGATAGGCGTCCGCCAGACCGGTCGCGGCCACCAGCAGGGGGGTGATGGTCCAGAAGGCATAAAGCTCCCACATGTGACCGAAATAGCCGAAGGCGGCGGCACGGAACCGGGGGATGGCAAAGGCCCGCAGGGCGCCGGCGCTGCCGCGATGGGCGAGGCGCGCCAGATGCGGTCCGTCGCCCAGGGCGCGGATCATCGCGGCGCCGATGACGGCCAGACCCGACGAGGTCGCGACCACCCATTGCCACGGCACCGCCCCCGCGGTCGAACGCAGCAGATGCGGCAGCGCGGTGCCAAGCGTCAGCATCGCCACCAGCAGGGCCAGCGACTGTCCCGCGCGGTCGGGCGCCCAGCTGACGATCATCTTCATGCCGATGGGATAGATGCCGGCCAGCGACAGCCCCACCAGCAACCGGAACCCCGCGCCGGTCGCGACATCCTGCGCCAGCCATGCAAAACCCAGGTTGAACGCCGCCCCCGCCAGGGCCGAGACGACGAAGATCGCACTGGCGGCGAACCGGTCCGCCAGGCCGCCAAGCGCCATTACCAGGGTGCCGACGATGAAGCCCGCCTGCACGGCATTGGTCAGCAGGCCGATATCGGCCGCGGTCGCGCCCCAGGCCTGCATCAGCCCCTCTGCCGCGCTGTTGGCGCTGAACCACAGCGATGTCCCGAACAGCTGCGCGATCGCGATCACCGCGATGGGGGGCAGCCGGTGGCGTCCTGGGGGTCTGGTCATCGATCGTCCCGACTGGCGATTGCGTCAGGGGGCAGAATGGCCGATCGGGGCGATGGGGGGCAACCGTTTCGGATGGCGCGCGCGGTCAGGCGGGCAGGACCGGAAAGGTCAGGCTGAAAGTCGTCGTGCCGTCCCCGCAAGCGACGGCGATCGTGCCGCCATGCGCCTGCGCGATGGACGACGCGATGTGCAGGCCCAGGCCCAGCCCGGAACTTTCGGCGGTCCGGCCCCGCTGGAACGGCTGAAAGATGGCGCGTTGGGCGGCCTCTGGGATCGGCTCGCCCTCGTTCTGGACCTCGATCACGACGGCGCCGTCGGTGCGGCGGCCACGGACGATCACCGGGGTGTCGGCGTCGCCATGGTTGATGGCGTTCGACACCAGGTTCGACACCGCCTGCGCGATGCGCGACGGATCGCAGCAGACCGGCCCGCCGAAATCCAGCTCGGTCGTGACCCGGTGCCGGGGCGCGGCCAGACGGATCTCGGCCACGACCTGGGCGATGGCGTCGCCCAGAGGGGCGTCGGGCGTGGCCGCGACGGTGATCCCGTCGCCAAGCCGCGCCTTGGCATGCAGCATCATGTTCTCGACCAGCTCTCCCATCCGGTGCAGGGAGGACTGCATCAGCCCGATCAGGCCGCGGCCGCGTTCGGTCAGCGGCTCCTTGCCCAGCATGCGGATGCCCGACCGCAGGGCGGTGACGGGGTTGCGCAGGTCATGGCCCAGGATGGCGGTGAACTCCTCCTGGATGCGGACCAGCATGCGTTCCTGTTCGATCATGCGTTCCTGGGCGTCCAGCCGTTCGGCGGTGTCCAGCGTGCCACCGATGATGGTGGCGAACATCTTCAGCATCGCGACGGTGCGGGCGTTGTTCACGTCCTTGGTTTCGGTGTCGATGGCGCACAGCGTGCCGAAGAAGCTGCCGTCGCCGCGAAAGATCGGCACCGAGGCATAGCTGACGATGCCGAAGGCGGCGGCGATGGGATGGTCGCGATAGACCGGGTCGGACGACGCCTCGTTGAAGATGATCATCTCGGAGGTCTTGCGGACCGTCTGGCAGAAGGTCGACCCGATCTCGATCTCGTCGCCCGCGGCGATCCCGAATTTCAGGTCGTCGACGGTGCGGCAGGCGACCCACCGGTCGGCGGTGACGCGCGCCACCCCGGCAAAGCGCATCCGCGTGGCCAGCATCACCGTCTCCAGGATCGTCCCGACCAGCTCGTTCTCGGCCAGGCGCTGGATGTCGGACTGGAAATCATGCTGTCCGGCCTGATAGGCCGCGTGGTCCTGCCTGGGGTGGTCGCTGCTGTGCAAATCCATCGATGATCCCCGGCATTGGACGGCTTGTCGGCCCGCATCTGTATTGTAGGGCGGCGGGAATGCACAGTGTCTTTTCCGCAGCCCCGCCGTCAGCGATCCGGGCGCGCCCGCGGGAATGGCCGGCTGAGCCCCGCCGCCCCGGCAAGGCCGAACCGCCATGGCAGGTCCTGCGCCCGGCTGATCCCGATCCGCGGCCCGACCAGCAGATCGGGCACCGCCGCTGCCAGGACGATGCCGAAATCGGGACCGTCGAAGGCGGCGCCGTCGTCGTCGGGCCGGATGTCCAGCGCCTGCGTCAACCGCCCCGGCCCGCTGCACAGCGGGGGGGCGGGGCGGCGGGCGCGCATCAGGTCCAGGCCGGTGTCGGGGTCCAGCGCGCGGATCAGCACGGCCGCGCCGGGGGTCGCCACGACGTTCAGGCACAGGTGGATGCCGTAGGATCGATAGACATAGGCGTGGCCCGCCGGGCCGAACATCGAGGCGTTGCGCGGCGTCGGCCCCCGATGGCTGTGCGAGGCGGGATCGTCGGGGGCATAGGCCTCGGTCTCGATGATGGTCCCGCCGGCGCCGCGGACGGTCAGCCGCGCACCGATCAGCCGACGGGCCAGGACCACGGCGTCCAGTCCCGCGATCTGCTGCATGAACGACGACATGGCATCCCTTCCGATCCCGTTGCGGAAGGGGCCTTGTGGCATGAACGTGCCGGGATTGCCAAACCTTGGCGTGGACGGGTGGACGGGGGAGGGAGATCGCACCTGATCCGGAATGGAGACCCAACTGGCGTGTCACTGGACGGTTACAGGGGGCAGCGGTCAGACCCGCATCCTCTGCACCATGCCGCCGATCCCGGTACGCAACGCAACGCCCAAGTTGAACGCCCGGATGTTCAATGCAAGCGGGACATCGACCACGTTCGGGCTGACCGTCTGCCCGTCCTGGACCTCACGCGGCGGCAGATTGGCAAAGGCGAGGCGGCCCCAGAGGCCGATGACCGGGACTGCGATGACGGACGGTCTCAGCACCCTTCTGGTGCTGAGGCGAACGCATGGCCGATGCTCGATCGACCCAGGCCCGGCGTGGCACGAACCGACAATGATGGTGATAGACCCGGCCATGGACGGTCCGATGGCGTTCCGCACCGCCTTCCATGTGGCATCCAGTACCGCACGATAGGTTGACTGGTTCTCGGTCAGGGCCAGGCGCAGTGGATCATGCGGGTGACAATGAAAAAACGTGGGTTACGGCGCGCCATTCGCTACCGGAAAGGCTGCATCGGCTGCCGCCTGCGATGGTGGTCAGCAGGGGCGTCCAACCTGCATTGGCCAGAACTTCGCCGGAGGGCAATCGCAAGGAACGATAATCGCGACCGATGGTTCTGCATGATCGTCAACCGATCAGGATCGCCCCCATGTCCCCGCGCCCCATCCTGGTCTTTGACGTTAATGAGACATTGCTGGACCTGGACCACCTGTGTCCGCTGTTCGACGACATCTTCGGCGACGGGGCCGTCATGCGCGACTGGTTCGCGCAGCTGATCCTCTATTCCCAGACCCTGACAATCACCGGACTGCGCAGCGATTTCGGCACCTTGGCCGTCGCGGTGCTGCGCATGATCGGAGAGATTAGGGGCGTGGCGATCACCGAGGGGCATGAGGATGCGCTGCGCCGGACTATGGGCACGCTGCCCGCCCATCCCGATGCCGAGGCGGCGCTGGTCCATCTGCGGGACAGGGGGTTCCGTCTGGTGACACTAACCAACTCGCCGCCCTCTGGGGGAGTGACCGCGCTGGACCGCTCGGGCCTGGCGCAGTATTTCGAGGCCAGCTTCAGCGTCCAGCCGACCAACCGTTTCAAGCCCGCGCCCCAGACCTATCAACTGGTGGCCGAGGCACTGGCGGTACCTCTGTCCGATCTTTGCCTGGTGGCCTGCCACGTCTGGGACACGATCGGGATGCAGGCGCTGGGCGGCAAAGGCGCGCTGGTGACCCATGACGTGAACGCGGCGCTGGTGCTGCCGGGCGTGCCGCAGCCTGACGTGACGGCCCCCGATCTTGCCGGACTGGCGCAGACCATCGCCGCGCGTTGGGGTCCGGCAGGGGCGTAATCGGTCATACCAAGGGGCATTGGAGACCGGTTTCCGCAGGGCGTTACCGTTCCGTAGATGCATCGGATCGAGCCGTTATTGACCAGCCTTGTTGTCAGGTGTGGACATGACAGGCCAAAAGACCCATCCGGCTCCGACGGCTCCGACGGCTCCGACGGCTCCGACGGCTCCGACGGCTCCGACGGCTCCGACGGGGATAAGGGGGCCGCGTGTACACGGGGACGTGACCGGGCGGGTGGCGGCGGTCCGGTAAGACTTCGGGCATCCTGACGACCTGTCGGGTAGGTGCCCCGAGGCCGTGATGAAGGACATGCCGTGACCAGACCCGTTCTGCTGATCCTTGTCGCGGCGCTTGTGCTGGCGGGGTCGTGGCTGCTGGGCGGTCAGGACGTGACGCTGCAGTCGCTGCGCGGGCATCTGGCCGCCGTGGCCGAGTATCAGCAGCAGCGGCCGGTGCTGGTCGCGGCGCTGTTCGCCGCCGCCTATGTCGCGATCACCGCGCTGTCCCTGCCGATCGCGGTCTGGCTGACGCTGGCCGGGGGCGCGCTGTTCGGGTTCTGGGCGGGGCTGGCGATCGTCTCGTTCGCGTCGGCCATCGGGGCGACGCTGGCCTTTCTGGCGGCGCGGTACCTGCTGCGAGACTGGGTGCGGGCGCGGCTGGGCGCGCGTGCCAAGGGGATCGAGACCGGGCTGGCGCGGGACGGGGCGTTCTATCTGTTTTCGCTGCGGCTGATCCCGGTGATGCCGTTCTTTGCCACGAACCTGCTGATGGGCCTGACGCCGATCCGGACCCGGACGTTCTATTGGGTCAGCCAGCTTGGCATGCTGGCGGGCACCGCGGTCTATGTGAACGCGGGCACGCAGCTGGCCGCACTGGACAGCCTGTCCGAGATCGTGTCGCCGCCCCTGTTGGCGTCATTCGCGGCGCTGGCCGTGTTTCCGTGGATCGCCCGCGCCATCGTGGGCATCCTTCGCCGCCGTCGCGTCTATGCCGGATGGACCCGACCCCGGCGGTTCGACCGCAATCTGGTGGTGATCGGCGCGGGTTCGGCCGGGTTGGTCTCGGCCTACATCGCCGCGGCGACCAAGGCCAGGGTGACCCTGATCGAGGCCGGCGCGATGGGCGGCGACTGCCTGAACCATGGATGCGTTCCGTCCAAGGCGCTGATCCGCAGCGCGACCCTGGCGCATCAGATGCGCCATGCCGCGCGCTTCGGGCTGGCCGACACGCCGCCCGCGGTCCCGTTTCGCGCGGTCATGGACCGCATCCGCCGGGTCATCGCCGACATCGCGCCCCATGACAGCGTCGACCGCTATGCCGGGCTGGGGGTCGATGTGCTGCAGGGCCACGCCCGCCTGATCGACCCCTGGACGGTCGCGGTCACCGACCCGCAGGGCGCCGAGCGGCGGCTGACCACGCGGGCGATCATCATCGCGACCGGTGCGCGGCCCGTCATGCCGCCGCTGCCGGGGCTGGACCTGGTCGACCCGCTGACCTCGGAGACGCTGTGGTCGCGGCTGGCGGATCATGACCATGCGCCGCGGCGGCTGGTTGTCCTGGGCGGCGGGCCGATCGGCTGCGAGCTGTCGCAGGCCTTTGCGCGGCTGGGGTCCGACGTCACCCAGATCGAGATGGCCCCCCGCCTGTTGATGCGCGAGGACCCCGAGGTGTCGGCCCTGGTCGCGGACGCCCTGCGCGACGACGGGGTGACGGTGCTGACCGGACACCGCGCGATCCGCTGCGGCATCGACGGGGGCAGGTGGATCGAGGTCGAACGGGACGGCGCGGCCCGCCGCATCGGCTTTGACCAGATCATCGTGGCCGTGGGCCGCAGCGCCCGGCTTGAGGGGTTCGGACTGGACCGTCTGGGGATCGAGACCGACCGCACCATCGTCACGAACGCCTTCCTGCAGACCCGCTTTCCCCACATCCTGGCGGCGGGCGACGTGGCCGGACCGTTCCAGTTCACCCATGCCGCATCCCACCAGGCATGGTTCGCCAGCGTCAACGCGCTGTTCGGCACCCTCAGGCGGTTCAGGGTCGATGACCGCGTGATCCCCTGGGCCACCTTCACCGATCCGCAGATCGCCCGCGTCGGCCTGTCCGAGACCGAGGCCCGCGACCGGGGCATCGCGGTCGAGGTCACGCGCTATGACCTGGCCGACCTGGACCGCGCCATCACCGATGGGGCGGCGCGCGGCTTCGTCAAGGTGCTCACCCCGCCGGGGCGCGACCGCATCCTGGGCGTGACCATCGCGGGCGATCACGCCGGTGACCTGATCGCGGAATTCGTTCTGGCCATGAAGCACGGCCTGGGCCTGAACAAAATTCTGGGCACGATCCACATCTATCCGACCTGGGCCGAGGCCAACAAGGCGGTTGCCGGCACCTGGCGGCGCGCCCATGTGAACCCGCGCCTGCTGGCGCTGGTCGAACGCTATCATCGATGGAGGCGCGGATGATCGACGCCCGACTGCAACCGCTGCAGCGCGCGGCCCTGCGGCACCCGGCGCAGATGCTGGCCGCCCGCGGCGTCAAGGCGGACGCCATCAGCATCGCGGGCTTTGCCGTGGGTCTGCTGGCGGTGGCCGCGCTGGCCCTGGGGTGGTGGACCGCGGCGCTGGTGCTGATCGCGGCGAACCGGATCATGGACGGGCTGGACGGCGCGGTCGCACGCATCCAGGGCCCGACCGACCGCGGCGCCTTTCTGGATATCGCGCTGGACTTCGTCTTCTATGCGCTGGTGCCGGTGGGGTTCGCCCTGCACAATCCCGCGGCCAACGCGCTGCCCGCGGCGGTGCTGATCGCGGCCTTCGTGGGGACCGGATCGTCCTTTCTGGCCTTTGCCGCCATCGCCGCCCGGCGCGGCGACCGGGCGGCGGCCTTTCCGACCAAGGGCATCTACTACCTTGGCGGCCTGACCGAGGGGTTCGAGACGATCGTCCTGTTCCTGGCGATGTGCCTGATCCCCGCATCCTTTCCGCTGCTGGCCTGGATCTTTGCCGCGGCCTGCGGCGTCACCACGATCCTGCGGTGGCACCAGGGCTGGACCGCGTTCCGGTAAAACCTGGGGCTGACCGGTCCGGCGCAGGCCCGAGGCTGTCACCCACAGCCGGCAGGCGGGGCGCAAGGCAAGCCTCAGGTGCGACGTTGGTCAGCAGATCGACCGCTCTACCGCCAAGGTGAAACAAAGGGTCAGTTTCGAACCGCGTCACCAAACCCCTCCTTGGAAGGCCTGCCGCGGCCACGGCTGTGCCGATCAGACAGGGGCAGGTGCTTCCGATCCCGGGCTGCGGTGAAGACCGACCCCGTGGCGCGTGACGGTGACGATCATGGCTCCGGGCTTTCCCTCTCCAGGGGATGTCACGCCGAACCAAGGCCATGTCATTAATCTGCCGGCCAAGATTAGCAGATCAGCATGCCACAGGGCAAATCATCGTCGCGGCTGCCTCCCTTCCGCCAGACGCGTGCCATGCAACCGCTAGACAGCACGGCGGGTGCTTTGAGATCCACTGGTTGCCGCATCCGCCCATCTATCGCCCGCGGACCGGCATTCGCGACAGACGGATCCGATCAGGGTCCGGCGGCCGGTTTATTACCGCCTTCACGGGATCACGGCGCAGGTCTCTGATCAGGGTGCCAGGCGCGCGATCGCGCGATCAAGGCGCGCGGCGCGGGCGGGATCGCCGCCGCGTTCGGCCCGCGCGCGGACGCCTGCCAGATAGTCGGGCAGGTGCCTGCAGGCGCGATAGTGCTGCATCATCCTCGGCAGGGTCGCCCGGCCGGTCGCGATGTCGCGCATCACGTCGCTGAGCACGCGGCCGTTGCGCAGCATCAGCGCCGTCTTGTGATCGGCATGGCGCAGTGGAACCCGCGTTACGTTCGGACCGTCAAAGCGCTGCACGTGGCGGCGGTCATGGTCGATCGCAGGGTCATAGAACAGCCAGACCTGGGACGCCCTGCGCGATTCGGCGGCGGCATCGGCGAACGGTCCGGTCCAGTCCGCCCGCTTGCCGGTCGGATAGCGCTGGTCCCATCCCGCCAGACGCGGCGACAGCGTCGACTGGGGCGAAAACGCGGCCACCCGGCATCCCGGCGCCAGCGAGGCGAAAGCCGCTGCCCCATAGCCCCCCATCGACGTCCCGAACAGCGTCACCTGGTCGAACTGTTCGAAAAAGCCGCTGTCGCGCAGCGACATCAGATAGCGGTGCAGCGCGGCGTCGCGGAACCATCCGGGCACATAGGACAGGATGCCCATATGCGACCAGCCCTCCTTGCGGATGAACTTGTAACCCCAAGGTTCGCGGGTCACCGGGTGTTCGCGCACCGACGCCAGGTTGTCGAAGGACACCAGCAGATGTTCGCGCGACCGTGCCACATAGGTGCAGGCATAATTTGGCATCGAATGATAGAATCCGTGCGCCTGTCCCGACAGCCGCAAGTCGCTGAGCCACGCGGGCGCCGCGATCTGGGGCGCGCCGTCGGGGGTGGCGGTGCCGGGCTGTTGGGGCGCGGCGTCGTGGCCCTGGGTGTCGTCATCGGTGTCGTCCCAGTCCTCCTCCGGTGGGGCATCCTCTTCGGCGGGTCGGGACAAGCGTTCGGCCCAGGCCGAATCCATCTCGGACAGGGCGGGGGGCGTCGCGGCCACGCCGAAGGGCACGGACCAGTCGAAGGCCAGGCCCTGGATCGGGCGCCCCTCGACGAAGGCGGTGATGATCCTGGCCGCCTGTGGGTCCTGATGCGCCAGCAGGCGGTCCAGCCGCCCCGCGAATTCGGTCACCACCGCCGCATGGCGCGCCGCGACCTTGGGATGGCTGGCCAGGAACTCGGCGCGCCGCGCGCGGTGGGCCTGAACGAACGCCTGGTCAGGACCGGTATCGGCCATCGTGAAGTTCAGGCGCTGATACTGCTGGATGGTCATCCGCAGGTGGTCGGGCGTGACGAAGGGCAGCGTTTTGCCCGCCCCGGTGCGGCGCAGCAGGAACGTCTCGCGGTCCTGGGCCATGAAGGCGATGACATGCGCCAGGCCCAGCCCCGGCTGGTCGGGCATCGTCATCCAGCCCTTCTGCAGATAGCGGTCGGCCACGTCCTCGGCCGCGCCGTTCAACCAGGTCACGGGCTCCTTGCCGCGGGCGAACTTGGGTTTCAGCGTGGGGCGCGCGGGCTTCAGCCCGCGGGCCAGCTGCGGGCGAAAGATCGTGCGCAGGGGCGTGGCCACCGTCATCCGCCCTGCCGCCCCGCCGGTGCCGCGGCGAAAGCGTTCGACCAGCGGCAGATCGGCATAGCGGTTCTGCCCCGACCCGCCCGCGACCTGGACGGTCAGCGACAGGAGGTCGGGGAACCGTCCCAGCCCCTGGGCCAGGTCGGCAAGGGTGCCGGCCCCGGTGTCGATCATGACGAAATCGTCCGGTTCCAGCCACAGCAGGTGATCGTGGCGATCGCGCAGCGCCGTCTCCAGCGCCAGGTCCAGTGCGCGGATCTGGCGGGCCTTGTCATGGGCGATGCCGGGACGGGTCGTGGGCACGAAGTCGATCAGGCCTGCCGCGGCCAGGGCCTGGGCCAGCGCCGTGGCCTGCGCGTTAGCGCCGTCGCCGTGGACGGTGATGTTGCGAAAGCCCGCGTGACGGTGATGCAGCACCCAGTCCAGCAGGACCGGCGCGCTGTCGTTCATCAGCATGTGCAGCGCGATGTCCGGGCCGGCCGGGACGGGTTGAGGCTGCGGGGCGGTCTTGCGGGGCATGCGGGCGCTTTCGGTTGCGGCGTGGGTCAGGACGGGTGCGGCACGGGGGCGGCGGCGCGCGTCTCCAGCGCCTTGGCCATGCCGGGCCGGCCGTTGCGGGCCGCGATGTCGGACAGCCGCCGCAGCCAGGCGGTCCGGCCCCGCGCCTGCAGGCGCTGGCCAAGCGTGTCCAGGTACCACGGCTGAAGGCGCGACTGGCGATAAAGGGCGTGGAATGCCGCTGCATCCATCGTGCGCGTCGCAAGGCCGCGGACCACCGTGGACAGCATGTCGGTCTGGCGCAGCCGCAGCGCGGTCTTGTGGCCTGCCCGCGGAGTCCGCAGCCGCACGATGTTGTCCCCGGTGAACCGGTCCGCATGGGCGGCGTCCGCGGGTTCCGTCGGGTCATAGACCAGAAAGACCGTCCGCGCGGAGGCGGTCTGGGCCGCGGCATCGGCGAAATCGCCGCTCCAGTCCGCGGCGCGGCCGCTGGGAAAGCGCGCCTCCCACGGGACCAGGGCCGGGGACAGCGTCGACTGCGGGGAAAAGGCGATCACCTGCGCCCCCGGCGCGACCGAGGAGAAGGCGCAGGCCGCATAGGCCCCCATCGACGTTCCCGCAAAGGTCACCGTCTGATAGCGCGCGAACAGCCCGTTGTCGCGCAGTTGGCGCAGATAGGCGAACAGCGTCGGATTGCGGAACCAGTTGGCGCGGAACGCGAAGATGCCCAGCTGGGACCAGCCGGACTTGCGCGCGAATTCGTATCCCCAGGCCTCGCGGTCGATCTGGTCCTGGCCCACCTGGGAGAGGTTGTCGAAGCTGACGAACAGATGCGCCCGTTCGCGTTCGACGTGCAGCGCCGCGAACTCCTCCTCCGAGTGGTAGAAGCCCCGGCGGTAGGGCGAGCGCCGCAGGTCGACCAGCCATTGCGGCGGCACCTCGGGGGCGGGTGGATCGGCGGGGGCGGCGGGTTCGGGCGTCTCGGGGATGGTGGCCCAGGGCGTCATCGACAGCAGCGGCATGGTCGGCACCGGCGGACCGTCCGGCAGCGGTGCCAGCAGGATGGCCGATGCGATCACCGGGCGCGCGGGCAGCTTGGCCGGGGGCGGCGGGGGCGGGGCGGCCGCGATCGACGCCTGCCGCGCACGGCGGGCGGCCAGTTCGGCCTGGCGGCGTTCGGTCTCGGCCTGCAGGACCGCGGGGTCGAACAGGCGGGCGTGCTGGTCCGGCGCCTCGGCCAGCAGCTGTGCGGAGAGGACGTCGATCTGGCGGCGGAACCGGCCCACCGCCTCGGCATGCAGCGCGCCCAGGGCGGGCATCAGCCCGACCAGCTCGGCCCGCGTCTGCGCCACGCGGTCGGCCCATGCGGTGATGCCGGTCTCCTCGACCACATTCAGATTGTGCTGGTCATAGTAGTCGAAGTTGATCCGGTCGGCATCCGCGCTGTTGGCGGTGCCGCGCCAGCGCTTCATCAGGAAGACCTCGCTGGCGCGGATCATGTAGTGGTTGACGTGGCACAGATCATACCCCGCCATCTTCGGGGAGGTGGTCCACCGCTGCCGCAGAAGGTCGCGGGTCACGTCCTCTCCCGAGCCGTTCACGATCAGCAGCGGATGCGCGGGCAGGCCGTAGAAGTTCTTGAAGACCGGTCGGTGGACGCCCAAGTGCTGCACCGGCAGTGGTCGAAAGATGGTCTTGATGGCGAACTGGCTGTGCGTGAACGGAATGTCCGTGGGCGAGGCCATGGTGAACTGGCGGATCTGCAGCTCGTCCCGAAACGGGATCACGCCGCCGTTGCCGAAGATGCGCCACTGCGCGGCGACCGCGTCGGTGCGGTCGGGCAGGGCCGCGAACAGCGCGTCCAAGGTGCCGTCGCCGGTGTTGACGTGAAAGAACTCGTCCCCGTCCAGCACCGCGATCCAGTCGCTGCCCGTCACTTCGGGCAGGGCCATCGCGCGGGCATAGGCGCGGCGCTGCGGGTCGTCGGGCAGGCCGGCGATCAGGTCGCTGTTGTCGAAGTGGATGACGATCCCCGCCTGGTCCAGCAGCTGCAGCATCTGGTGCGTGCCGTCGGTGCAGTCGTTGGAATAGATGACAAAGCGGTTGAACCCGATCAGCCGGTGATAGCACAGCCACTCCAGCAGGAACGGCCCCTCGTTCTTGACGGTCGTGACGATGGTCCGCGTCGCGTTCGATTTCCAGCGGAACGAAAGATCGGGGGACAGGCTGTTCATGGCCGCACGGGTTTCCTGTGTCGTGACCCCGTCCATATCAGAGCGGCGCGGCTTCCTCAAAGGGATATGCCACCCTGTGGTTGTCGGCGCGCGCCCGGCCTGCCCCATGGCGTGCCCGCCTGCCGCGCGGCATGGCATCGGCCCAAATCCTGTGCGCTTTGTGCAACAGCGGCGCCCGCTGCGTCGTTATCCCCTTCACAGAATGCAAGGGGCGGCTTCAAGTCGGATCTGTGACGGCCCGCGCGGGCAGCCCGGAAAGGGATGGTAGAGGCACATGGCATCGATTCTGGGGTTCCTGCAGCTGGCAGGCGCGGTGGCGCTGTTGCTGTTCGGTCTGGGACTGGTGCGCGACGGCATGGTCGAGGCGTTCGGCCTGCGGATGAAGCTGATCCTGGGCGCGGGCACGCGCACGGGGCTGCGGGCCTTCGCATCGGGGCTTGTCGCCACCTTGGGTCTGCAATCGTCGACGGCCACCGCCCTGCTGACCGCGTCCTTCGTCCAGCGAGAGATGATCGCCACCCGCCGCGCGCAGATCGTTCTGCTGGGCGCGAATGTCGGCACGGCGATGACGGCGGTGATCGTGTCGACCGACATCACCGCGGTCGCGCCGGTCCTGGTGCTGCTGGGCTATGGCCTGCGCCGCCGGGGCACGACGGTGACGTCGGGGGTGGGCACGGCGCTGATCGGCGTAGGGCTGATGCTGGTGTCGCTGACGTTGCTGGACCAGGCGACCGCGCCGCTGCGCGCCTCGCCGCAAATGGCCGCCTTCCTGCCGATGCTGGATCAGGCCTGGCCCGTGGCCTTGGCCTTTGCGGCGGGAATCGCACTTTTGTGTTCGTCATCGCTGGCGGCGGTCCTGTTGATCGGGTCGCTGGTGCTGCCGCCCGACCTGACGGTGGTCATGGTGCTGGGCGCGAACCTGGGCGGCGCGATGGCGCCGGTGCTGGCGGGGGCCACGCTGGACATCGCCGCGCGGCGGGTGCTGCTGGGCAACCTGACGGTGCGCGCCATCGGCTGCCTGATCGCGCTGCCGCTGGCGGGATTGGCGGCGGGCGCGCTGAATGGCATGCCCCTGGCCGTGGGGCCCTTGGCGGTCAGCGCCCACCTTGCGTTCAACCTGGCGCTGGCGGCGCTGATCTGGCCCTTCAACGGACTGGTCTGCCGTCTGGTGGCGGTGCTGATGCCGCAGGACGCGCATGCGGCCTCGACCGCGCCGCGCTGGCTGGATGCGCAGGTTCTGGACGCGCCGCCCCTGGCCCTGACCGGCGCCCGGCGCGAGGTTCTGGACATCGGCGACAGCGTCGAGCGGATGCTGGCCCAGACCCGCGCGGCGTTCCGCAAGCACGATCCCGCCCCCCTGGCCGAGGTCCGCGCGATCGAGGATCAGGTCGACCGGCGACAGCAGCAGGTCAAGAACTATCTGTCGCGCCTGACCGGCGACGCGACCGAGGCCGAGCGTCGGCAGGCCATCGACATCCTGGATTACGTCATCAACCTGGAACATATCGGCGACATCATCGACCGGGGCCTGTCCCCCGAGGTGGCCAAGAAGATCGGCCTGGGCCTGCGCTTTTCGGGCGAGGGGTTCCGCGAACTGGACGCGCTGTTCCTGCTGACGCAGGAGAACCTGCGCATGGCGCAGACGGTGTTCATGACGCGCGACCGCGACATGGCCCGCCGCCTGATGGAGCAGAAGGTCACCATCCGCAACCTGGAACGCCAGTCCGCGCAGCGTCACCTGATCCGCCTGCGCGAAGGCCAGACCGAAAGCCGCGAGACCTCGTCCCTGCATCTGGACCTGCTGCGCGACCTCAAGCGCATCAACGCCCATGCGGTCTCGGTCGCCCATCCGATCCTGCAGGACGAAGGGCTGCTGATCGAAAGCCGGCTGCGCGGCAGCTAGGCCCGGGGCGCGCGCCAGCCCGCGCCGTCGCGGATGCCGGTCAGGTGCAGGTCCGCGTCCAGAAGGATCAGGTCCGCGGCCCGGCCCGGCGCGATGCGCCCGGCCTTGGCGCCGATCAGGTCGGCCGGGACCGACGTCGCCATCGCCAGCGCCTGCGCCGGGTCCGCGCCCGCCGCCACCGCGACGCGCACC
>NZ_VDDC01000043.1:0-31746 GCF_006239215.1 Paracoccus haeundaensis | reverse complement strand
CGTCGGGGGCAGGCGGGGTCAGCGCGTCGGCGGGTGCCGTCGCGGGTGCCTCTGCCGGGGTCTGGGCCGCGGGGGCCGGGATCACGGCCGCGTCTGTCGCCGGGGCGTCCGTCGCGGGGGCCTGGGTCGCCGGGGCGTCGGTCGCCGCATCGGGGCTGGGCGGGGTCAGCGGGTTGCCCGCGGTCGAGGGCGGCGGGGTATAGGCCGGCAGACCCGGCAGTCCGGTCGCCGGTGCCTCGGTCGGGGCCTGGCCGCCGAACTGGTCCATGATCGAGCTGTTGTTGGCCTGGCGCGCCGCCAGGATCGTCAGCGCGATCGAGGTCGCGAAGATCGCCACGCCCAGGATCCACGTCACCCGGGTCAGCACGTTGGCCGCCTGCCGGCCCGACATGACGCCGCCGCCGGCACCGCCACCGCCGCCCATGCCCAGCCCGCCCCCTTCGGAACGCTGCAGCAGGACGACCCCGGCCAGCATCACTGCCAGGATCAGATGGACGGTCAGGATGACGTTTTCCACGGCTTTCGGCCTTTCATTTGCGGACGCGCCTATCTAGTCACCTGTCAGGGTGATGGCAAGCAAGAGTGTCCGATGGTTGCGGTGATGATCCAGGGCACCGGCTCGAATGTCGGCAAGTCGATGCTGGTGGCGGGCCTGTGCCGCGCCGCGACCCGCCGCGGCCTGTCCGTGGCGCCCTTCAAGCCGCAGAACATGTCCAACAATGCCGCCGTCACCGCCGACGGCGGAGAGATCGGCCGCGCCCAGGCCCTGCAGGCCCGCGCCTGCCGGCTGGAGCCGCATACCGACATGAACCCGGTCCTGCTGAAGCCCGAGACCGACCGCGGCGCGCAGGTGATCCTGCAGGGCCGCGCCATCGGCCGTGCCGAGGCGCGCGATTACCACGGGCTGAAGCCCCGCCTGCTAGGCGGGGTTCTGGACAGCTTTGCCCGCCTGTCGGCCGCCCATGACCTGGTGATCGTCGAGGGCGCGGGCAGCCCCGCCGAGGTCAACCTGCGCCCCCGCGACATCGCCAACATGGGCTTTGCCCGCGCGGCGGGGGTGCCCGTCGTGCTGGCGGGCGACATCGACCGGGGCGGGGTCATCGCCCAGATCGTCGGCACCCAGGCCGTGATCGACGCTGGCGACGCCGCGATGATCCGGGGCTTCCTGGTCAACAAGTTCCGCGGCGATCCGCGCCTGTTCGACGACGGTTACCGGATGATCGAGGCGCGCACCGGCTGGCGCGGCTTCGGCGTCGTGCCGTGGTTCGCGGACGCGCACCGCCTGCCGGCGGAGGATGCGGTCGATCTGCGCGCCAGCCGCGGGGCGGGACTGCATGTCGTCTGCCTGACCCTGTCGCGCATCGCCAATTTCGACGACCTGGACCCGCTGGCGGCGGAACCCGGCCTGCGCCTGACCATGCTGGCGCCGGGACAGGCGATCCCCGGCGACGCCGGTCTGGTGATCGTGCCAGGCACGAAATCGACGCTGGGCGATCTGGCCTTCCTGCGGGCGCAGGGCTGGGACATCGACCTGGCCGCGCATCACCGGCGCGGCGGGCATGTGCTGGGCATCTGCGGTGGCTATCAGATGCTCGGCCGGATGATCGACGATCCGTCGGGCGCGGACGGGGTGGCAGGGCAGGTGGCGGGGCTGGGCCTTTTGGACGTGACCACCGTCATGGCCCCCGATAAGCGGCTGACCCGCGTGACCGGCACCGCCCTGGGCCAGCCCGTGTCGGGATACGAGATCCACATGGGCCGCACCGACGGCCCGGACTGCGCGCGCCCCTTTGCCCATGTCCCCGACCCCGACGGGGCCATCAGCGCGGATGGCCGCGTGACGGGCAGCTATCTGCACGGGCTGTTTTCCGACGACGCGTTCCGCGCGGCCTTCCTGGCCCGGCTTGGTGCCGCCTCGCGGCCGGGGTTCGAGGCCGGGGTGGATGCCGCGCTGGACGATCTGGCGGATCACCTGGAGGCGCATCTGGACGTGGGGGCCCTGCTGGCCGTCGCGCGCTGATCCCCGATGCGGGCGCCTCCGCCATGCGCGCAGGGTGCAGCAGATGTGACCGCGTGGCGCTGGACGAAACCGGGTCGGCACGCTACCTGAGGGGTATGGAACAGATCAAAGCCCCCCTGACCCTGTATCTGGCCGCCCCGCGCGGCTTCTGCGCAGGCGTCGACCGCGCCATCAAGATCGTGGAACTCGCGTTGGAAAAATGGGGCGCCCCCGTCTTTGTCCGCCACGAGATCGTGCACAATAAGTATGTCGTCGACACGCTGCGCGACAAGGGCGCGGTCTTCGTCGAGGAACTGGACGAATGCCCGGCCGACCGGCCCGTGATCTTTTCCGCCCATGGCGTCCCCAAGGCCGTCCCGGCCGAGGCGCAGCGCCGCGAGATGGTCTATGTCGACGCAACCTGCCCGCTGGTGAGCAAGGTCCATATCGAGGCCGAGCGGCACCACGCCGCGGGCCTGCAGATGATCATGATCGGGCACAGGGGTCACCCCGAGGTCCTTGGCACCATGGGCCAGCTGCCCGAGGGCGAGGTGATCCTGGTCGAGGACGTGGCCGACGTGGCCCGCGTCCAGGTCCGCGACCCTGCGCGCCTGGCCTTCATCACCCAGACCACCCTGTCCGTCGACGATACCGCCGCCGTGGTCGCGGCCCTGCAGGCGCGGTTCCCTGCGATCATCGGGCCCGCCAAGGAAGACATCTGCTATGCCACCACCAACCGCCAGGCGGCGGTCAAGGCGGTGGCGCCGCATGTCGATGCGCTGCTGGTGATCGGGGCCGAGAATTCCAGCAACTCCAAGCGCCTGGTCGAGGTCGGGCGTGCCGCGGGCTGCGGCTATGCCCAGCTGGTGATGCGCGCGGCCGAGATCGACTGGCGGGCGCTGGACGGTATCCGCAGCATCGGCGTGACCGCCGGCGCCAGCGCCCCCGAGGTGCTGATCAACGAGGTCATCGACGCCTTCCACGCCCGCTATGACGTGACCGTCGAGGTGGTCGAGACCGCCGTGGAACGGGTCGAGTTCAAGGTCCCCCGCGTCCTGCGCGAGACGGCCTGACCGAACCGGCCCCTTGCCGGATCGCCCGCCCCGGTCCTATCCTCCGGCCACAGGTTGGAGGACCCCACATGACCGTCTATCTGATTGCCGAAGTCACCGTCACCGACGACGCCTGGATCGCCCCCTATGCGGCGGCGGTCCATGACATCGCCGCCCGCCACAACGGCCGCTACCTGTCCCGGTCCGGCCATATCGAGACGCTGGAGGGCGAGGCCCGCGACGTCACCCTGATCGCGCTGATCGAGTTCCCGACCCGCGAGGATGCGATGGGCTTCGTCAACGATCCCGACTATGCGCCCCATGCCAATGCCCGCAAGGGCGGGTCCGTCAGCCATTTCCGGCTGATCGACGACAGCGACGCGGCCGGCAGCATCCCCTATCTTCCCGCGCCCGCCTGAGGCCCGCTGGCCTGCCGCGCCGATCGCGGCTATAGCGGCGCGGACATGGCGGAAAGGGACAGCATGCGGCTCTATTCGATGCCCTCATCGGGCAACAGCTACAAGGTCAGGCTGCTGGCGGCGCTGACCGGCCAGTCGCTGGACCGGGTCGATTGCGAATACGGATCGGCCGCCCTGCAGCAGGCCAAGGACCAGGGCGCGCTGCCCTTCGGCAAGCTGCCGGCGCTGCGTCTGGACGACGGGACCACGCTGGCGGAATCGAACGCCATCCTGTGCTATCTGGGCGAGGGCACGGCCTATTGGCCCCCCAGCCGGACCCTGCGGGCGCAGATGCTGGGATGGATGTTCTGGGAACAGTACAACCACGAACCGGTCATCGCGGTGCGCCAGGCGCTGGTCAGCTATCCCCATCGCGCGGCGGATGCCACGCCCGACCGGCTGGCCGACCTGCTGGATCGCGGCCACGCGCTGCTGTCCGTGATGGAGGATCACCTGGCGACCCAAGACTGGCTGGTGGGCGACGCGGCCAGCTTGGCCGACATCTGCCTCTATGCCTATACGCACAGCGCGGGTGCGCGCGGCGGGTTCGACATGAACCGCTTTCCGGCCGTGCGCGGCTGGCTGGCGCGGGTGGCGGCCCTTCCGGGGCACGTGACCATCGATGGCTGAACTGTTCGCCTGGACCGACGGCGCCTGCAGCGGCAATCCCGGCCCCGGCGGCTGGGGCGTGCTGATGCGCGCCCTGGACGGCGCGAACGTGGTCAAGCAGCGCGAGCTGCAGGGCGGCGAGGCCGCCACCACCAATAACCGGATGGAGCTGATGGCCGCCATCAGCGCGCTGGAGGCGCTGACCCGCCCCAGCACCATCGTGATCGTGACCGACAGCAATTACGTCAAGAACGGCGTGACTCAGTGGATCCACGGCTGGAAGCGCAACGGCTGGAAGACGGCCGACAAGAAGCCCGTCAAGAACGTCGAATTGTGGCAGCGGCTTGATGCGGCGCAGGCCACCCACAGCGTCGAATGGCGCTGGATCAAGGGCCATGCCGGCCATGCCGAGAACGAACGTGCGGACGAACTGGCCCGCGCGGGCATGGCGCCGTTCAAGCCGTGACGGGACAGGTGATCGCGGGGCTGCCCACGCTGGTTTGGGTGCTGGACTATGCCTCGGTGCTGGTCTTTGCGTTGACCGGGGCGCTGGTGGCCAGCCGCGCGCAGCTGGACCCGGTGGGCTTTGTCTTCATGGCCGCGATGACGGCGGTGGGCGGCGGGACGCTGCGCGATCTGATCCTGGGCCGCGACATGGTGTTCTGGGTCGCCCGGCCGTCACTGGTCGTGGTGGCCGCGGTGGCGGCGATGGTCGTGTTCTGGACCGCGCACCGGTTCGAAAGCCGTTATCGCCTGCTGCTGTGGCTGGACGCCTTTGCCCTGTCCGTGGCGGTGCCCGCGGGCGTCGCCGTGGCCCTGGCGGGCGGGTTCAGTCCGGTCATCGTGGTCATCATGGGCGTCGTCACCGGCACCTTCGGCGGGCTGATGCGCGACGTGGTCGGCAACGAGGTGCCGCTGGTCCTCAAGCAGGGCGAGCTGTACCTGACGGCGGCCTTTGGCGGGGCGCTGGCGGCGGTGCTGTTGGTCTGGATGGGCCTGGGCCGGGTCGAGGCCCTGGCCGCCTGCGGCGTGGTCACCTTCGTGCTGCGTGCGGGCAGCATGGTGCGGGGCTGGAAGCTGCCGGTCTATCGGCCCCGCCCGCCGCGCACCCGCGGCTAGCGCAGGGCGCGCGGCTAGCGCAGGACGGGCGGCCCCGCGCGGCCCGCGTCGATGTTCTGCACCCCGGCGCGCAGCCCCTGGCCGATGCGATGCGCCATCTGCGACCAGGCGCGGGCCGACCAGGGTGGCAGGGTGCGGCGCAGCGCCTCGTCGAACAGCGCCAGCCAGATCTCGAAATGCTCGGGGCGGACGTTGCCCGCGGACAGGTGCGCGCGCATCGGGCTGCCGTTGTAGCCGGCCTTGTGCAGGATCGCGCCCTTCCAGAAGGCGGTGATGCGATCCTCATGCGCGGCCCAGTCGCCGACATGTTCGGCAAAGATCGGGGCCAGCACCTCGTGCCGCCGCACGGCGCCGTAGAAGACGGCGACGGTGCGGGCGATCTCTGCCTCGGTGATGTCGAAACGCGGGTCCATGCGCCGCATCTGGGGCAGGGGCGGCGCGGTTGCAAGGGGCCGCGTGCCGCCGTAAGGGGGGCCACCCGGTCGCAGCCCACCCGGACAAAACAGGAGCGAGACATGAGCCACTATACCGACGCGCTGACCCAGCTGGGCAGCGACACCCCCCTGCCGCAGCACCCCGACCAGGCCGTGCTGGAACGTGTGCCCAACCCCCAGCCCGGCCAGACCTATGCCGTGCGCTTCACCCAGCCCGAATTCACCAGCCTGTGCCCGCTGACCGGCCAGCCCGATTTCGCGCATCTGGTGATCGACTATGTCCCCGGCGACTGGCTGGTCGAATCGAAATCGCTGAAGCTGTTCCTGGGCAGCTTCCGCAACCACGGCGCCTTCCACGAGGATTGCACCGTGGGCATCGGCCGCCGCATCGCCGAGCTGCTGCAGCCCGCTTGGCTGCGCATCGGCGGATACTGGTACCCGCGCGGCGGCATGCCGATCGACGTGTTCTGGCAGACGGGCGCGGCGCCTGCGGGCCTGTGGCTGCCCGATCAGGGCGTGCCGACCTATCGCGGGCGCGGCTAGGCGGCGTTCAGCCGCGCCAGGATCGCAGCGCGATCAGCGCCGTGTCGATCACGTCGCCAAGGCGGGCCAGCAGGTGTTCGGGTTCTGGCGCGCCGCTGTCCGTCTCGGCATCCAGCCGTGCCATCAGGCGCGACAGGCGCCGCCGATGGACGCCGGTCCACAGCTGGACCGGGTCCGCGATCAGCCCCGCGAAGGTGGTGACCAGCGACCCCGCCACGGCCAGCGCCACCCCGGTCGCGACGACCGTCAGCGGCGCGGTCTCCACCGGAAAGGCCCAGTACCACGCCCGCCCCAACGTGTCGCCCAGGGCGAAGTCGCGCACCGCGGCGCCATGTGCGCGCATCTGCGCCATCGGCCCGGCAAGCGAGATCATGCCCGGTGTCGCGCGGTGAAACAGCGCGATCCCCACGGTCAGCACGATCAGCGAGGTCGTGATCTCGGCCACGGCGTTGCGGGTGTCGGCATGGCTGCGGATGGCGCGGGCGATGCGGTCGGGGGACGTGTCAGGACCCAGGCCCTGCCGCTGCAGATCGGCGATCAGCGCGCCCAGGTCGCGCTGGATCACCGTCGAGACGTCGGACCGCAGGAACACCCGCCGGCTGCGCAGCCAGCCGCCCACCCGCGTGGCCCCCATCCGCGTCAGGGCCCAGCCCGCGCCCAGCATCAGCAGGGCCACCGGCGCCAGCATCACGTTCACCGGCGCGCGCAGCAGGTCCGCGCCGATCGCGTGGCGGTGCAGCGCCAGCGTGCCACGCGGTCCGTAGCGCAGCCGTGCGAACCGGCGCAGCGCCGCATCGCGACGGGTCAGGCGGCTGCGCAGGGGGGCGGGGGGCATCGGGCTCTCCGAAGGCGGTGGCCGCAGTCTAGCGGGACGGGGGCCCATGCGCTAGGTTCGGCGCTTGCAGCGCCAAGCAGCGCTTTCTATAGAGGGCGGATGAAATTTCCGGCGTTCGGATCTCGAATTAGCAGCCCGGTGGCGTGAGGTTTCACGCCGCCGGGTCAGTCTTGTCCGAACATCTCTCAAAGGAACGCCCCGATGGCCGACGCCACGCAGCCCGATTACCGCGATACCGTCTTTCTGCCCCAGACCGAGTTTCCGATGCGTGCGGGCCTGCCCGCGCGCGAACCCGAATGGCTGGAGCGGTGGGCGCGCATCGGCGTCTATGACCGCCTGCGGTCGACCGCGGCGGGGCGCAAGCCGTTCGTCCTGCATGACGGCCCGCCCTATGCCAACGGGCATCTGCATATCGGCCACGCGCTGAACAAGACCATCAAGGACATCGTCGTGCGGTCGCACCAGATGATGGGTTTCGATGCGCGCTACGTGCCGGGCTGGGACTGTCACGGCCTGCCGATCGAATGGAAGATCGAGGAGAAGTACCGCAAGGAGGGCCGCGACAAGGACGCGGTCGACATGGTCGAGTTCCGCCAGGAATGCCGCCGTTTTGCGGATGAATGGGTCGACATCCAGCGCGAGGAGTTCAAGCGCCTGGGCGTGACCGGGGCCTGGGACCGGCCCTATCTGACGATGGATTTCCACGCCGAGGCGGTCATCGCGGCCGAGTTCATGAAGCTGGTGATGAACGGCTCGCTGTATCAGGGGTCCAAGCCGGTGATGTGGTCGCCGGTGGAGAAGACCGCCCTGGCCGAGGCCGAGGTCGAGTATCACGACCACACCAGCCACACGATCTGGGTGCGGTTCGGGGTGCAGGGGCAGGGCGCCCTGTCGAACGCCAAGGTCGTCATCTGGACCACCACCCCCTGGACCATCCCGCAGAACCGCGCCGTCGCGTTCAACCCGCAGATCGCCTATGGCGTCTATCAGGTCGATGCCGTGGCCGAAGGCTCGACCGCCGTCGCCGGAGAGCGTCTGGTGCTGGCTGATGCGCTGGCCGAGGGGGTGATGGCGCAGGCCAAGGTCACGGGCTTCACCCGCGCGGCGGACGTGACCGCCGCCGATCTGGACGGGCTGATCCTGTCCCACCCCCTGCGCGGGGTCGAGGGTGGAGCAGGCGAGTGGGATTACGACATCCCCATGCTGCCCGGTGATCATGTCACCGACGAGGCGGGGACGGGCTTCGTCCACACCGCGCCCAGCCATGGCGACGACGACTATCAGCTGGGCCTGCGCTTCAAGCTGCCGATGACCTACAACGTCGAGCCGGACGGCAGCTATCGCAAGGACCTGCCGATCTTCGGCGGCGAGGCGATCGTGGCGCCCGACGGCAAGGACGGCCCCGCCAATGTCAGCGTCATCAAGCAGCTGGCCTGGGCCGGGGCGCTGTTGGCCAAGGGCAAGATCAAGCACTCCTATCCGCACAGCTGGCGGTCCAAGGCGCCGCTGATCTATCGCAACACGCCGCAATGGTTCGCGGCCATCGACAAGCCCTTGGACGACGGGCTGGGCCAGCATGGCGACACGATCCGGGCGCGGGCGCTGACCTCGATCGACCAGCTGGTCAAGTGGTGGCCCAAGACCGGGCGCAACCGCATCCATTCCATGGTCGAGAACCGCCCCGACTGGGTGCTGTCGCGCCAGCGGGCTTGGGGCGTGCCACTGACCTGCTTCGTCAAGAAGGGCGCCAAGCCCACGGACGACGACTTCCTGCTGCGCGACGCGCGCCTGAACGACCGCATCGTTGCGGCCTTCGAGGCGGATGGTGCCGATGTCTGGTACAGCGCGGGCTTCAAGGCGCGGATGCTGGACGGGATCGCGGACCCCGAGGCCTATGACCAGGTCATGGACGTGCTGGACGTGTGGTTCGATTCAGGCTCGACCCACAGCTTCGTGCTGCGCGACCGCGAGGATGGCGCGCCGGACGGGATCGCCGACGTCTATCTGGAGGGCACCGACCAGCATCGCGGCTGGTTCCAGTCGTCCCTGCTGCAGGCGTCGGCCACCAAGGGCCGCGCGCCCTATCGCAACGTGGTCACGCATGGCTTCACGCTGGACGAGAAGGGCATGAAGATGTCCAAATCGCTTGGCAACACCATCGTGCCCGCCAAAGTGATCGAGCAATACGGCGCCGACATCCTGCGCCTGTGGGTGGCGCAGGCCGATTATACCGCCGACCAGCGGATCGGCCCCGAGATCCTGAAGGGCACCGCCGACAGCTATCGCCGCCTGCGCAACACGCTGCGCTTCCTGCTGGGGGCGCTGGCCGGGTTCGACGATGCCGAACGCATCGAGCCCGCCCAGATGCCCGAGCTGGAGCAGTGGATGCTGCACCGGCTGGCGCAGCTGGACCACCAGGTCCGCCAAGGCTATGCGGCGTTCGATTTCCAGGGCGTGTTCCAGACGCTGTTCCAGTTCTGCACCGTCGATCTGTCGGCCTTCTATTTCGACGTGCGCAAGGACGCGCTGTATTGCGACGCGACGGACAGCGACCGCAGGCGGGCGGCGCGGACGGTGCTGGACCTGCTGTTCCACCGGCTGGTGACCTGGCTGGCGCCGATCCTGCCCTTCACCATGGAGGACGTCTGGCTGTCGCGCTTCCCGTCGGAGGATGACAGCGTGCACCTGCACGATTTCGCGCAGACGCCGGCCGACTGGCTGAACGAGCCGCTGGCCGCCAAATGGGAGCATGTCCGCCGCGCCCGCCGTGTGGTCACCGCCGCGCTGGAGGTCAAGCGGACCGACAAGACGATCGGCGCCAGCCTGGAGGCCGCGCCCGTCGTCCATGTCGAGGATGCCCAGATGCTGGCCGCGCTGAAGTCGGTGGCCTTCGCGGATGTGTGCATCACGTCGGACCTGTCGCTGACCGCGGACCCCGCGCCCACCGAGGCGTTCCGCATGGCCGAGACCCCGGGCATCGGCGTCGTCTTCGAGACCGCCGAGGGCGAGAAGTGCCAGCGGTGCTGGAAGATCCTGCCCGATGTCGGCACGCATGCCCATCCGGGCGTCTGCGCGCGCTGCGACGCGGCTCTGGGATGACCGATGACGACCTGCGCGGGGCGATCCTTGCGCAGGTCGCCCGGTTGCGGCCGGGCACGACCTGCTGCCCCAGCCGGATCGCACGCGATCTGTCCGAGGACTGGCGCCCGCTGATGGACCCGCTGCGGCGTCTGGCGCTGCGGATGGCGGCGGAGGGGGACATCGCCGTCCTGCAGAAGGGGCGCCCCGTGGGGCCCGATCCGCGCGGCCCGATCCGGTTGGCGCGGCGCTAGACCAGCCACCACCCCCGTGCCTTCAACTGGTTGCGAATCATCTTTTCCGGGGCAGGGGTCGGCCTGTCGGCAAAGATCGGGCGCACCTTCTGCCGCCCCTTGTCCTGATAGATCAGCTTGCGCGCAGGCTCCCATTCCCGCAGCACGCGCTTGACCTCCCTGGCGGCGACGGCGTCCTCCAGCGCGGTGATCACGGCCTCGGGGTCGCGGGCATAGAGGAGCGGCAGCCGGCGGTAATGGCAGGTCACATCGCCGTCCAGACCGTCCAGCGCAGGGCCGGGCCGCCCGCCGCCCAGGCTGTGGATGACCAGCGGCAGCACCGCCTGGTCCAGCCACGGGTCCATCACCTGGCAGGCCAATGCGTCATGCGGACTGTCGCGCAGGGCCAGCGCCCAGGCCAGGAACCGCTGGCCGAACTCTGCAGGGTCGGACCCGAAGAACCACCCCGCGTTGAAGTACAGATAGCGTTCCCAGTGTTCGTCAGGCTGCGACAGGTCCAGCGTGGGGGCGAAGGACAGCCCGAACCGGTCGTAAAGCGATTGCCAGATGCCGTGATAGCCCGGGCCGTAAAGCGGCGGCTTGGGCCAAGTCCCCTCGCGCCGCATCGAGGCGGATGGCCGGGCGAAGTCGAAGCGGACCCGGTCCAGCGGCCCGGTGATCAGCGTGTCGGTGTCCAGAAACAGGAACGGCTTGCCCGCAGGCAGGACCGACAGGGCCTCGATCTTGTTGCCCTGGGGATAGGAGGCGCCGAAATGGCGCGCGGTGAACGGCACGATCATGGCGCCGAAATCGGTCAGCAGTTGGCGGCACGGGTCCGAAATGGCCGTGTCATGCCCGCTCCAGGCGCCGTCGGGGGTGGGTTCGGCGATGAACACCGTGCCCGTGAAGTCCGGGGCATGCGCGCGCAGGCTGGCCATGAGGATCACGGCCTCGAACTCCAGCCGTCCGGCCTGGGCGACGATCAGCAGATTGGGCTGCGTAAGTTTCCTGGGGGGCACCCGACATCCTTTGCTGAACGTGATCGGGTTCAGCCTAGCGGTTGTGCGGGGACAGCAAAAGCCCCACCGCAAGGATGGTCCCTGCCACCACTTGATCATCCGGAATGTCGGGAAAGTGGTGGGCGACCCTGGAATCGAACCAGGCGTGGGTCTCCCCGGCGGAGTTACAGTCCGCTGCCGCACCTTGCAGCACGTCGCCCGCCGATCGCTTTCGGCGTGCGGGGTGATTAGCCGCCCCGTCGGGGGGCGTCAAGCGGATTTCCGGGGCTTGCGCGATGCGCGCCCTGCGCGCAGAGAAGGGTCCACAAGGAAAGGAGGCCGCGCATGTCCGACAAGAGCGGAAACGCCAAGAAGCCCACATGGGTCATCGACAAGGAACGCGCCCGCCGCGCGGCCGCCGCCGAGACGGTCTGGCTGTTCGGCCTGCACGCGGTCCGCGACGCGCTGGCCAACCCGGTGCGTCAGAAGCTGCGCCTGGTGGTCACCCAGAATGCGCTGGCCCGGCTTGGCGATCTGCACGGGATGCAGCCCGAGATCACCGATCCGCGCATCTTCGACAAGGCGGTCGGACTTGCCGCCGAAAGCGTCCACCAGGGTGCCGCGCTGGAGGTCAAGCCGCTGAAATGGGGCAGCCTGTCCGAGGTCGCGCTGCGCGAGGCTCCCGGAGAGACGCGGCCGCTGCTGGTCGCGCTGGACCGGGTGACCGACCCGCACAACGTCGGCGCGATCCTGCGCTCGGCCGAGGTGTTCGGCGCGCGCGCGGTCATTGCCCCGCATCGCCATTCCGCCCCCGAGACGGGCGCCCTGGCCAAGACGGCGTCGGGCGCGCTGGAGCGCCAGCCCTATCTGCGCGTGCCGAACCTGGCCGAGGCGCTGACCCAGCTGAAGAACATGGGCTTCATCCTGGTGGGTCTGGACGGCACCGGCACCGAATCATTGCCCGACCTGATGTCGGACCTGTCGGGCAGGGCGGTCTGCCTGGTGATGGGCGCCGAAGGGCCGGGCATGCGGGAGCTGACGATAAAGACCTGCGACCATGTCGCGCGGATTCCCTTTGCCGCCGATTTCGGGTCGCTGAACGTGTCGAACGCCGCCGCCGTGGCCCTGTATGCCGCGGGGCGTGCCTGAATATCACATCCCTGCGACGATTATGTCACGCGCGTTGAGATTTGGTCCGGCTGCTGTCAAGTAGACCGGACCGCAACCGTCGAGTCGTCATGAAAGCCTCTGTCCTGTGCCTGCTGATCAGCCTTGCGGCCGCGCTTCCCGCGGCGGCGCAGGACTGGGCCGTGGGCGGGTTCGACCCGGTGGGCTATGCGCAGGCCGGTCGTCCGACCCCGGGGCGCAGCGACATCGCGACGATGTGGAAGGGCCAGTTGTGGCATTTCGCATCCGAAGAGAATCGCGCCCGGTTCGAGGCCAACCCGCGATCCTTTGCCCCGGCGCTGGACGGGATGTGCCCTGTGTCCATCGTCGACGGACGCCCGCAGATGGGCGATCCGCGCCATTTCGCGGTGGTGGCGGGCAGGCTGTACCTGCTGGAATCAGGTGCCGCGGAACGGCGCCTGTCCAGTGACCCCGCCGGGATCGTGGCAGAGGCACAGCGCCTGTGGCGCTGACGCTGGCGACACAAGAATCACAAATGCGTGAGCAGGGTGGAACTTTTCTGCCTGATGCCCATTTACACCTCATGGCATGACCCCGGAACGGTCATGTCCAGATCACTGTCCCTCGTTCCGCGACTTGCGCCCGGCCATCGTATGGACCGGGCGCTTTTTCTATGAGAGGCTGCAACCTGCGGCTGCGGCCCGGAGGAGGGACGATCATGGACATCCACACGGACGAGGATCACGACATCGCGCGCATCGCCCGCGACACCAAGGTCGTGGCGATGGTGGGCCTGTCCCCCAACGAGGCGCGGCCCAGCTGGGGCGTCGCCCGCTATCTGCAGTCCCAGGGCATCCGCGTCATCCCGGTCAATCCCGGTCACGACGGCCAGACCATCCTTGGAGAGCGCGTCTATGCGACGCTGGCCGACATCCCGGCTGCCGAAGGGGTGCAGCTTGTCGACATCTTCCGTCGCTCGGACGCGGTGGGGCAGGTGGTCGACGAAGCGCTGGCGCATCTGCCCGACCTGCAGGTGATCTGGACCCAGCTTGGCGTGCGCGACGACGCGGCCGCCGAGCGTGCCCGCGCACGCGGCATCACCGTGGTTCAGGACCGCTGCCCCAAGATCGAGTTTCCGCGCCATCTGTAGCGGTCCGATATCTGCTTGACGGGCGGACAGGGTGGCACTAATCAGGCCCGACCTCAGGGGTATAGCTCAGTTGGTAGAGCATCGGTCTCCAAAACCGAGGGTCGTGGGTTCGAGTCCCCCTGCCCCTGCCAGGTCCTTCCGCCAGACCTGCGTCCTGACCGCGATCAGGGTTGAAAAGCCGGGCGTGCCCGGCTAGACCCGCGGTCGCATTTGCCCAAGGAGCCGCCCGTGGCCAATCCCGTCCAGTTCATCAACCAGGTCCGCGCCGAAGCTGCCAAGATTTCCTGGCCGACGCGCCGCGAGGTGATCACCACGACCATCATGGTCCTGATCTTCGCCTCGATCACCAGCCTGTTCTTCTTCCTGGTCGACCTGACGATCCGCACCGGTCTGACCCAGGGGCTGCGCCTGATCAGCGGCTGATCAGGGCTTGCAATTGCGGGCGGGGGGCGGTATTTCCCCCCCGACTGTCCGGGACACGGCGTGCATCGAATGCGCATGCGCGCCGATTTGCATATTTCCGGACGACATGGAATTCAAAGGGTTGGCGCGCTGTCCGCGTGATTCCCGAAAGATGAGCAGGGGTCGATCGAGACATGGCAAAACGTTGGTATTCGGTCAGCGTCCTGTCGAACTTCGAAAAGAAGGTCGCCGAGGCGATTCGCCAGTCCGTCGCCGAGAAGGGCCTGGACGACCAGATCGACGAGGTCCTGGTCCCGACCGAGGAAGTGATCGAGATCCGTCGCGGCAAGAAGGTGACGTCCGAGCGCCGCTTCATGCCCGGCTATGTGCTGGTGCACATGGAGATGTCGGACCGGACCTATCACCTGGTCAACTCGATCAACCGCGTCACCGGCTTTCTGGGCGCGCAGGGCAAACCGATGCCGATGCGCGACGACGAAGTGAACATGATGCTGCACCGCTCGGACGACGGCGCACCCGCCGCGCCGCGCAACCTGATCCGCTTTGACGTGGGCGAGAAGGTCAGCGTGACCGACGGCCCGTTCGAAGGGTTCTCGGGGATGGTCGAGGAGATCGACGAGATTTCCTCGCGCATCAAGGTGACGGTGTCGATCTTTGGCCGGCCGACGCCGGTCGAACTGGAATTCACGCAGGTTTCGAAATCTTCGTGATCGGCTGCGGGAGGCCGTGAGGCCGCACCGCTAAATCGGCCCCCGTGCGGGGCTTGATGACAAAGGAGAAGGCCAGATGGCCAAGAAAGTTGTTGGCAGCCTGAAGCTGCAGATCAAGGCGGGCCAAGCGAACCCGTCGCCCCCCGTCGGCCCGGCCCTGGGTCAGCGCGGCATCAATATCATGGCGTTCTGCAAAGAGTTCAACGCCAAGACCCAGGAGATGGAGCAGGGTTCGCCCGTGCCCGTCGTCATCACCTATTATGCCGACAAGTCGTTCACCTTCGAGACGAAGACGCCGCCCGCGTCCTTCCTGCTCAAGAAGGCAGCCGGCCTGAAGCCGGTCGGCAAGCGCAACCGCGCCAAGGGTTCGGATAAGCCGGGCCGTGCCACTGCAGGCACCGTGACGGTCAAGCAGATCCGCGAGATCGCCGAGACCAAGATGAAGGACCTGTCGGCGAACGACGTGGATGCCGCGATGAAGATCATCGTCGGTTCCGCCCGGTCGATCGGCATCGAGGTGAGGGGCTGATCATGGCAAACGTTTCCAAGAAAAAGACCGCCGCCCGCGCCGCCTTCGAAGGCAAGGCCAACCTGACCGTCGAGGACGCCGTCAAGCTGGTCAAGGCACAGGCCTCGGCCAAGTTCGACGAGACCGTCGAGATCGCGCTGAACCTGGGCGTCGACCCGCGTCACGCAGACCAGATGGTCCGCGGCGTTGTGACCCTGCCCGCAGGAACCGGCAAGGATGTCCGTGTCGCCGTGTTCGCCCGTGGCCCCAAGGCTGACGAAGCCAAGGCCGCCGGTGCGGATATCGTCGGCGCCGAGGACCTGATGGAGACCATCCAGTCCGGCAAGATCGAGTTCGACCGTTGCATCGCGACGCCGGACATGATGCCGCTGGTCGGCCGTCTGGGCAAGATCCTGGGCCCGCGCAACCTGATGCCGAACCCCAAGGTCGGCACCGTGACGATGGACGTGAAATCGGCCGTCGAAGCAGCCAAGGGCGGCGAGGTCCAGTTCAAGGCCGAGAAGGCGGGCGTCGTCCATGCCGGCATCGGCAAGGTCTCGTTCGACGAGGACAAGCTGGCCCAGAACCTGCGCGCCTTCGTGGACGCGGTCAGCCGCGCCAAGCCGACGGGTGCCAAGGGCACCTACATGAAAAAGGTCTCGATCAGCTCGACCATGGGTCCGGGCGTGTCGATCGACGTGGTCTCTGCGACCGCGAACTGACCACAGGAATTTCCCCGCCGGACAAGGGCGGGGAATGGCGGGGCCGCACGCGGCCCTGTCCTGTCCGAGACGGAGGGTGCGGGGGAAACCTTGCTTAATTGCCTTCCTGAGATGGGGAAGCGTTTTTCCGAAGGCCCAGTCCTTCGGGTGATCTTGCCCTAACGGACCCGACCCGGTCCCGTTCGAGACCGGGAAAAGTGAGAGCCGGGGGGAAACCCCCAACTTGGAGTGAAACCGTGGATAGAGCACAGAAAGAACAGCTGGTCGAGGAACTCGGCCAGATCTTCGAAAGCTCTGGCGTCGTGGTGGTTGCCCACTACGAGGGGATGACGGTTGCACATATGCAGGACCTCCGCGCGCGCATGCGCGAAGCGGGTGGTTCGGTTCGCGTTGCCAAGAACAAGCTCGCCAAGATCGCCCTGGAAGGAAAGCCTTGCGCAAGCATCGCCGACTACCTGACGGGCATGACCGTGATCACCTATTCGGAGGATCCGACCGCTGCTGCGCGGATCGCCGACAAGTACGCCAAGGATAACGATCGTTTCGTGATCCTGGGCGGTGCGATGGGTGGTTCGGCCCTGGATCCGGCCGGTGTGAAAGCCGTCGCCTCGATGCCGTCGCGTGATGAGCTGATCGCTCAGATCGTGTCGTGCCTCGGTGCGCCCGCCTCCAACATCGCCGGTGCCATTGGCGCGCCTGCTTCGAACATCGCGAGCATCCTCACGACCCTCGAGGAACGTGAGGCTGCGTAAGCAACCTATTCCCGACTGGTGGTTGAAGACCCGACGTTGGAACATTAACTGGAAAGAACGGAAAAATGGCTGATCTGAAGAAACTCGCCGAAGAAATCGTGGGCCTGACCCTGCTGGAAGCCCAGGAACTGAAGACCATCCTGAAGGATGAGTACGGCATCGAGCCGGCTGCCGGTGGCGCCGTCATGATGGCTGGCCCCGCTGCTTCGGCAGAAGCCGCCGAAGAGAAGACCGAATTCGACGTCGTCCTGGTCGAAGCCGGCGCTAACAAGATCAACGTGATCAAGGAAGTTCGCGGCATCACCGGTCTGGGCCTGAAAGAAGCCAAGGACCTGGTCGAAGCTGGCGGCAAGGTCAAAGAAGGCGCTTCCAAGGCCGACGCCGAAGAAGTGAAGAAGAAGCTGGAAGCAGCCGGCGCCAAGGTCGAGCTGAAGTAATCGATCCTTTGATCGGTTGAAGACAGGCAGGGTCCGGGGTTTCCCGGTCCCTGCCGAACCTGTCTTGAAGGGCGGTCCGGCTGGCGGACATTCCTTCAGGGCATGTTCGAGGTTCGGGAGCCGCGCGGTGGGACGCGTGGCACGAATGGAACCTCACCCCTGCATTCGTAGGTGCGTTCCGGGGGCCCCGACCCGGACGCGCGCGAAGACGAAAGGTGACAAGACCCCATGGCGCAAGCTTATGTCGGCCAAAAGCGGATCCGCCGCTATTATGGCAACATCCGTGAAGTTCTGGAGATGCCGAACCTGATCGAGGTTCAGAAATCCTCCTATGACCTGTTCCTGAACTCGGGCGAGGGCAGCGGTCATAACGATGGTGACGGCATCCAGGGCGTGTTCCAGTCGGTGTTCCCGATCAAGGACTTCAACGAGACGGCCACGCTGGAGTTCGTCAAGTACGAGCTGGAGAAGCCGAAATACGACGTGGACGAGTGCCAGCAGCGCGACATGACCTATGCCGCGCCGCTGAAGGTCACCCTGCGTCTGATCGTGTTCGATGTCGACGAGAACACCGGGGCGAAATCCGTCAAGGACATCAAGGAACAGGACGTCTTCATGGGCGACATGCCCCTGATGACGACGAACGGCACGTTCATCGTGAACGGCACCGAGCGCGTGGTCGTCAGCCAGATGCACCGCAGCCCGGGCGTGTTCTTCGATCATGACCGCGGCAAGACCCATTCCTCGGGCAAGCTGCTGTTCGCCTGCCGCATCATTCCCTATCGCGGCTCGTGGCTGGACTTCGAATTCGACGCCAAGGATTTGGTGTTCGCCCGGATCGACCGCCGCCGCAAGCTGCCGGTGACGACGCTGCTCTATGCCCTGGGCATGGATCAGGAAGCGATCATGGACGCGTTCTACGAGACCGTGACCTACTCCCTGCGCCGCGAGGGGCGCGAGCAGGGCTGGGTGACGCGGTTCTTCCCCGAGCGCGTGCGCGGCACCCGGCCTGCCTATGACCTGGTGAACGCCGATACCGGCGAGGTCATCACGAAGGCCGGCGAGAAGGTCACCCCGCGCCTGGTGAAGAAGCTGCTGGAATCCGAAGAGCAGCTGAACCTGTTCGTCCCGTTCGAGCGCATCGTCGGCCGCTTCGTCGCCAAGGACATCGTCAACGACCAGACCGGCTTCATCTATGCCGAGGCCGGCGACGAGATCACCGCGGAATACGACAAGCAGGGCGAGATGACCGGCGGCCTGCTGAAGGTGCTGCTGGACAACGACATCACCGACGTGCCGGTTCTGGACATCGACCACGTCAACGTGGGTCCCTACATCCGCAACACGATGGCAGCCGACAAGAACATGGGCCGCGAAGGCGCGCTGATGGACATCTATCGCGTCATGCGCCCGGGCGAGCCGCCCACCGTCGAGGCCGCGTCGAACCTGTTCAACTCGCTGTTCTTCGACAGCGAGCGTTACGACCTGTCCGCCGTGGGCCGGGTCAAGATGAACATGCGCCTTGATCTGGACGCCCCCGACACGCAGCGCACGCTGCGCCACGAGGACATCGTGTCCTGCATCAGCGGCCTGGTCGAACTGCGCGACGGCAAGGGCGAGATCGACGACATCGACCACCTGGGCAACCGCCGGGTGCGTTCGGTCGGCGAGCTGATGGAGAACCAGTACCGCGTCGGCCTGCTGCGCATGGAGCGTGCCATCCGTGAGCGCATGTCCGGCGTCGAGATCGACACCGTCATGCCGCAGGACCTGATCAACGCGAAACCGGCAGCGGCGGCGGTGCGTGAATTCTTCGGCTCCAGCCAGCTGTCGCAGTTCATGGACCAGACGAACCCGCTGTCCGAAGTGACGCACAAGCGTCGCCTGTCGGCCCTGGGGCCGGGCGGTCTGACGCGCGAACGCGCAGGCTTCGAGGTCCGCGACGTCCACCCGACCCATTACGGACGGATGTGCCCGATCGAGACGCCGGAAGGTCAGAACATCGGCCTGATCAACAGCCTTGCCACCTTTGCACGGGTGAACAAGTACGGCTTCATCGAGACGCCCTACCGCAAGGTGGTCGACGGTCACGTGACCGACGACGTCGTCTACATGTCCGCGACCGAGGAGATGCGTCACACCGTGGCGCAGGCCAACGCGACCCTGGACGAGAACGGCAACTTCACCGACGAGCTGATCTCGACCCGCCAGTCGGGCGACTTCATGCTGAACCCGGTCGATGCGGTCGACCTGATCGACGTGTCGCCCAAGCAGCTGGTTTCGGTCGCGGCGGCGCTGATCCCGTTCCTTGAGAACGACGACGCCAACCGCGCGCTGATGGGCTCGAACATGCAGCGTCAGGCCGTGCCTCTGCTGCGCGCCGAGGCGCCGTTCGTGGGCACCGGCATGGAAGCCACCGTGGCGCGCGATTCGGGCGCCGCGATCATGGCGCGCCGTGGCGGCATCATCGACCAGGTCGATGCGCAGCGGATCGTGGTCCGGGCGACCGAAGATATGGGCGCGGGCGACGCGGGCGTGGACATCTATCGTCTGCGCAAGTTCAAGCGTTCGAACCAGTCCTCGACCATCAACCAGCGCCCGCTGGTGAAGGTCGGAGAGAAGGTCGTGGCCAACCAGGTCATCGCGGACGGTCCCTCGACCGACCAAGGCGAACTAGCGATCGGCCGGAACGTGGTCGTCGCCTTCATGCCGTGGAACGGCTACAACTACGAGGACTCGATCCTGATCTCCGAGCGGATCCACCGCGATGACGTGTTCACCTCGATCCATATCGATGAATACGAGGTTGCGGCCCGCGACACCAAGCTGGGGCCGGAGGAGATCACCCGCGACATCCCGAACGTGGGCGAAGAAGCCCTGCGCAACCTGGATGAAGCCGGCATCGTCTATATCGGCGCCGAATGCGGACCGGGCGACATCCTGGTGGGCAAGATCACCCCCAAGGGCGAAAGCCCGATGACGCCGGAAGAAAAGCTGCTGCGCGCCATCTTCGGTGAGAAGGCGTCCGACGTCCGCGACACGTCGCTGCGTCTGCCGCCGGGTGCCTATGGCACGATCGTCGAGGTCCGGGTGTTCAACCGACACGGCGTGGACAAGGACGAGCGTGCCCTGCAGATCGAGCGTGAGGAGGTCGAGCGTCTGGCGCGCGACCGCGACGACGAACAGGGCATCCTGGACCGCAACATCTATGCGCGTCTGAAGACCCTGATCCTGGGCAAGACCGCCCTGAAGGGGCCGAAAGGCATCAAGTCGGGAACCGAGATCACCGAAGAGCTGCTGGGCACCATGTCCCGCGGCCAGTGGTGGCAGCTGGCCGTCAGCGAAGAGGACATCGCCAAGGATGTCGAGGCGCTGAACGGTCAGTACGACACCCAGAAGAAGCTGCTGGAAGCCCGCTTCGAGGACAAGGTCGAGAAGGTTCGTCAGGGCGACGATCTGCCCCCGGGCGTGATGAAGATGGTCAAGGTGTTCGTCGCCGTGAAGCGCAAGCTTCAGGCGGGGGACAAGATGGCCGGTCGTCACGGCAACAAGGGCGTCGTGTCCAAGGTCGTCCCGATGGAGGACATGCCGTTCTTGGCGGACGGCACCCCCGTCGACCTGGTTCTGAACCCCTTGGGCGTGCCGTCGCGCATGAACGTGGGTCAGATCCTGGAGACCCACATGGGTTGGGCCAGCCGCGCCCTGGGCCTCAAGATCGACGAGGCGCTGGAGGAGTATCGCCGCAACGGCGACATGACTCCGGTCCGCGAGGCGATGCGCATCGGTTACGGCGACGAGCTGTATTCCGAGATGTTCGATGGCCTGGACGACGAGACCCTGCGCGAGCATGCGGGCACCGTCCGCACGGGCGTGCCGATCGCGACGCCGGTCTTCGACGGCGCCAAGGAGGCCGACGTCAACGACGCGCTGACCCGTGCCGGGTTCGACACGTCGGGCCAGTCGGTGGTGTTCGATGGCCGTTCGGGCGAACAGTTCGCCCGCAAGGTCACCGTGGGCATGAAGTACGTCCTGAAGCTGCACCACCTGGTCGACGACAAGATGCACGCGCGTTCCACGGGTCCGTACTCGCTGGTCACGCAGCAGCCCCTGGGCGGCAAGGCCCAGTTCGGCGGCCAGCGTCTTGGCGAGATGGAGGTCTGGGCCCTGGAAGCCTATGGCGCGGCCTACACGCTGCAGGAAATGCTGACGGTCAAGTCGGACGACGTCGCCGGCCGCACGAAGGTCTACGAGTCCATCGTCAAGGGCGAGGACAACTTCGAGGCGGGCGTGCCGGAATCGTTCAACGTGCTGGTCAAGGAGGTCCGGGGTCTGGGCCTCAACATGGAACTCCTGGATGCGGACGAGGAGGAGTGAGGGCCCGCGCCCTCACCACCCCTTCCTCCGTGCCCTTCATTAGGAATTGAGAATGAACCAGGAACTCGCCACCAACCCCCTGAACCCGCTGGCCCCGCCGCGGCAGTTCAATGAAATCAAGATCTCGCTGGCCTCGCCCGAAGAAATTCTGGCCTGGTCCTTCGGCGAGGTGAAGAAGCCCGAGACCATCAACTACCGCACGTTCAAACCCGAGCGTGACGGCCTGTTCTGCGCGCGCATCTTTGGTCCGATCAAGGACTATGAGTGCCTGTGCGGCAAGTACAAGCGCATGAAGTATCGCGGCCTGGTCTGCGAGAAATGCGGCGTCGAGGTGACCCTGCAAAAGGTCCGCCGCGAGCGGATGGGCCATATCGAGCTGGCCGCGCCGGTCGCGCATATCTGGTTCCTGAAGTCGCTGCCGTCGCGCATCGGCCTGATGCTGGACATGACGCTGCGCGATCTGGAGCGGATCCTCTACTTCGAGAACTATGTCGTTATCGAGCCGGGTCTGACCGACCTGACCTATGGCCAGCTGCTGTCCGAGGAAGAGTTCCTTGACGCGCAGGACAACTTCGGTGCCGACGCCTTCCAGGCGGATATCGGTGCCGAGGCCATCCGTGCGATGCTGTCGAACATCGACCTGGCGGCGACCGCCGACCAGCTGCGCGAGGACCTGAAGGCCGCCACCGGCGAGCTGAAGCCCAAGAAGATCATCAAGCGCCTGAAGATCGTGGAGAGCTTCCTGGAATCGGGCAACCGTCCGGAATGGATGGTCCTGACCGTGATCCCGGTCATTCCGCCGGAACTGCGCCCGCTGGTCCCGCTGGACGGCGGCCGGTTCGCCACGTCGGACCTGAACGACCTGTATCGCCGCGTCATCAACCGCAACAACCGCCTCAAGCGGCTGATCGAGCTGCGTGCGCCCGACATCATCGTGCGCAACGAAAAGCGCATGCTGCAGGAATCGGTCGATGCGCTGTTCGACAACGGCCGTCGCGGCCGCGTCATCACGGGCAACAACCGTCGCCCGCTGAAGTCGCTGTCCGACATGCTGAAGGGCAAGCAGGGCCGCTTCCGCCAGAACCTTCTGGGCAAGCGCGTCGACTTCTCGGGTCGTTCGGTCATCGTGACCGGCCCCGAGCTGAAGCTGCATCAGTGCGGCTTGCCCAAAAAGATGGCGCTCGAGCTGTTCAAGCCGTTCATCTATTCGCGGCTTGAGGCGAAGGGTCTGTCCAGCACCGTCAAGCAGGCCAAGAAGCTGGTCGAGAAGGAGCGCCCCGAGGTCTGGGACATCCTGGACGAGGTCATCCGCGAGCACCCGGTCCTGCTGAACCGTGCGCCCACGCTGCACCGTCTTGGCATCCAGGCGTTCGAGCCGATCCTGATCGAGGGCAAGGCGATCCAGCTGCACCCGCTGGTCTGTTCGGCCTTCAACGCCGACTTCGACGGCGACCAGATGGCCGTGCACGTGCCCCTGTCGCTGGAGGCGCAGCTGGAAGCGCGCGTCCTGATGATGTCGACGAACAATGTGCTGTCGCCCGCCAACGGCGCGCCGATCATCGTGCCGTCGCAGGACATGATCCTGGGCCTGTACTACGTCTCGATGCAGCGTGACGGCATGAAGGGCGAGGGCATGGCCTTTGCCAACATCGACGAGGTCGAGCATGCCCTGGCCGCCGGCGAGGTGCATCTGCACGCCAAGATCCAGGCGCGCCTGAAGCAGATCGACCAGAACGGCAACGAGGTCTGGAAGCGTTTCGAGACCACCCCGGGCCGCCTGCGGCTTGGCGGTCTGCTGCCGCTGAACGCCAAGGCGCCCTTCGAGCTGGTCAACCGCCTGCTGCGCAAGAAGGACGTGCAGGTCGTCATCGACACCGTCTACCGCTACTGCGGCCAGAAGGAATCGGTGATCTTCTGCGACCAGATCATGGGTCTGGGCTTCCGCGAGGCCTTCCGTGCCGGCATCAGCTTCGGCAAGGACGACATGGTCGTGCCCGACACCAAGTGGACCATCGTCGGCGAGGTCCAGGAGCAGGTGAAGGAGTTCGAACAGCAGTATCTGGACGGCCTGATCACCCAGGGCGAGAAGTACAACAAGGTCGTTGACGCCTGGTCGAAGTGCAACGACCGCGTGACCGAGGCCATGATGTCCACCATCTCGGCCAACAAGCGCGACGAGAACGGCGCCGAGATGGAGCCGAACTCGGTGTACATGATGGCGCATTCCGGTGCGCGGGGTTCGGTCAACCAGATGAAGCAGCTGGGCGGCATGCGGGGCCTGATGGCCAAGCCGTCGGGCGAGATCATCGAAACGCCGATTATCTCGAACTTCAAGGAAGGTCTGACCGTTCTTGAATACTTCAACTCGACCCACGGCGCCCGGAAGGGTCTGTCGGACACCGCGTTGAAGACCGCGAACTCGGGCTATCTGACGCGTCGTCTGGTCGACGTCGCCCAGGACTGCATCATCCGCGAGCATGACTGCGGAACCGAGCGCGCGATCACCGCATCCGCCGCCGTGAACGACGGCGAGGTCATCAGCCCGCTGGCCGAGCGCGTGCTGGGCCGGACCGCGGCCGAGGACGTGCTGGTGCCGGGCGAGGACGAGATCATCGTCCGCGCCAACGAGGTGATCGACGAACGCAAGGCCGACGCCATCGAGGCGGCGGGCGTGCAGTCCGTGCGCATCCGTTCGGCGCTGACCTGTGAATCCGAGGACGGGATCTGCGCGCTGTGCTATGGCCGCGATCTGGCCCGCGGCACGCTGGTCAACATCGGCGAGGCTGTCGGCATCATCGCCGCGCAGTCGATCGGCGAACCGGGCACCCAGCTGACGATGCGGACCTTCCACATCGGCGGCATCGCGCAGGGTGGCCAGCAGTCGTTCCAGGCCGCCTCGCACGAAGGCACGATCGCCTTCCGTAACGAGAGCATCCTGGAAAACGCCAATGGCGAGCAGGTTGTGATGTCGCGCAACATGCAGATCCTGGTCATGGACGACCAGGGGCAGGAGCGCGCCAGCCACAAGCTCTTCTACGGCTCCAAGCTGTTCGTGAAGGAAGGCGAGCGGGTCATCCGCGGCGCGAAGCTGTTCGAATGGGACCCCTATACCCTGCCAATCATCGCGGAGAAGGGCGGCATCGCCAAGTTCGTCGACCTGCTGTCGGGGATCTCGGTCCGCGACGAGACCGACGATGCGACGGGCATGACCCAGAAGATCGTGACCGACTGGCGGTCGGCCCCCAAGGGCAATGACCTCAAGCCCGAAATCATCATCATGGACGCCAACGGCGAACCGGTGCGCAACGACCAGGGCAACCCGGTCAGCTATCCGATGTCGGTGGATGCCGTGCTGTCGATCGAGGACGGCCAGGAGATCAAGCCCGGCGACGTGGTGGCCCGCATCCCGCGCGAAGGCGCGCGGACCAAGGACATCACCGGTGGTCTGCCGCGCGTGGCGGAACTGTTCGAGGCGCGTCGTCCCAAGGATCACGCGATCATCGCCGAGATCGACGGCTATGTGCGCTTCGGCAAGGACTACAAGAACAAGCGCCGCATCACGCTGGAGCCGTCCGAGGAGGGTCTGACCCCCGTCGAGTACATGGTGCCGAAAGGCAAGCACATCCCGGTGCAGGAAGGCGACTTCGTGCAGAAGGGTGACTACATCATGGACGGCAATCCTGCGCCGCATGACATCCTGCGCATCATGGGGATCGAGGCCCTGGCCGACTATCTCATCGACGAGGTGCAGGACGTCTATCGACTGCAGGGCGTGAAGATCAACGACAAGCATATTGAGGTGATCGTTCGCCAGATGCTGCAGAAGATCGAGATCCTGGACGGCGGCGACACCACGCTGCTGAAGGGCGAGAACGTCGAGCGTGACGAGTTCGTCGAGGAGAACGCCAAGATCGAGGCACGCGGCGGACGTCCCGCCACGGGCGAGCCTGTCCTGCTGGGCATCACCAAGGCCAGCCTGCAGACCCGCAGCTTCATCTCGGCCGCCTCCTTCCAGGAGACGACCCGCGTGCTGACCGAGGCTGCCGTCCAAGGCAAGCGCGACAAGCTGGTCGGTCTCAAGGAGAACGTCATCGTGGGCCGCCTGATCCCGGCGGGCACCGGTGGTGCGACCACGCGCGTTCGCCGCATCGCGACCGAACGCGACGCCGAGGTGATCGAGGCACGCCGCGCCGAGGCCGAGGCTGCCGCAGCCCTGGCCGCGCCCGAGCCGTCCTTTGCCACCCCCGCGGCCGATCCGGTGGATCTGCCGCAGGACGGCAGCGACGATTGATCGCGACGCCTGACTGATGATGCAAAGGCCCGGCACCCAGTGCCGGGCCTTTGTCTTTTGGGTTGACCGCCCTTGCGGGCTGCACATACTGCATCTGCCGTTCAAGGAACCGTGATGCGCATGCAAGCCCTGGGTCTGTGCCGTTTCCCCCTGCCGGTGCAGGGCGGGTTGCAGATCGTGGCAGGAGACGCCCAGGCCCGCATGGGCCGCCATTCCGAACCCCTCACGATGCGGAAGGGCCAGCGTCGTCGGACCGTCGGCATGGTCAAACCTTTCGCGCATGACACTGATGGCGGCGTCGGCATTCAGGCCGATCGGGCCCTGTCGCGTCAGCATCCTGTCGCCGTTGGCAATGCCAATGCGCGAGTGTCGATCGACTGGTCCAGGGCGCAGCCGACGTCCGTGCCCGCACCACGTCCCGCACGGGCAGGGCGGTTGCGGCTCCCCGCGCAGGATGCCGACAGCGGCGATCCTCCGGTGGCCTGACCCGTCGCCGCAAGCCCCCCTCGCCATCCTGTTCCGGAAAGCCGCCATGTCTACGCCCCTGATGTCCCCGCTGCGCCGCACGCGGCCCGCCTCGATCCGGCCAGAACCGCTGCAACCGGGCGATAACCTGCGCGGGGCAGGGCTGATGACGCTGTCGATGATGGGGTTCACCTGCAACGACGCGATCATCAAGTTCGTGGTCCAGGACATTCCGCTGTACCAGGCGATCACGCTGCGGGGGGTGTTCGTGCTGCTGGCCCTGATGATCCTCGCGCAGCGTGCGGGGGGCCTGCGCCTGCGCATTCCGGCCCCCGCCCGCGCGCCGATGGTCCTGCGGCTGGTCGGAGAGATCGGCTCGACCCTGCTGTTCCTGAACGCGCTGCAGCGCATGGCCATCGGCGACCTGACGGCGGTGATGCAGTCGCTGCCGCTGGTGGTGATGCTGGGGGCGGCGCTGTTCTTCAAGGAGACCCTGGGCTGGCGGCGCATCCTGGCGGTGGGGGTGGGCATGCTGGGTGTGCTGATCATCCTGCGCCCCGGCAGCGGCACTTTCGGCATCTGGTCGCTGGTCGCGCTTGGGGCGATGCTGCTGGTCGCGGTGCGTGACCTGTCGACGCGCCAGTTCGGGCGCGACGTCAGTTCGAACACCATCGCGTTCTATGGCGCGGTGCTGGTCACGCTGACCGGGTTCGTTCTCAGCCTGGGTCAGGGCTGGGTGATGCCGCAGCTGTGGCACCTTGCCCTGCTGGCCTTGGGCAGCGCCTTTCTGACCGTCGGTTACCTGTGCGCCGTGGCCGCCATGCGCGTCGGAGAGATCGCGGCCGTGTCGCCCTTCCGCTATACCTCGCTGCTGATGGCCATCTTTCTGGGACTGGTGATCTTCGGCGATTGGCCGGACCTCTGGACCTGGGTCGGATCGGCCCTTGTCGTGGGGGCGGGCATCTATACCATCTGGCGCGAGGCTCAACTGGGACGGCGGCGCTGATGCGGGTGCAGATGCTGGGACTGTGCCGCTTTTCCTATCTGGGACTGCGCGGCTATCAGGTCGAACATGACAGCATCGCGGCGCGCCGTGCCTATCTGTACGATCCCGACCGGCTGGCCCGGCGCTGGCTGTGGTTCCAGACCGTGGCCCTGCCGGGTTGGCTGGCGCAGACCGATCCAGACTTCACGCTGGTGATCATGACCGGGCCGGACCTGCCCGAACCCTGGCTGGGCCAGCTGCGCGACCTGTGCGACCGGGTGCCGCAGCTGCGCCTGTCGCTGGTGCCGGCGATGGACTACCACCTGGAGGCCTGTCACGCGGCGGTGGCGCCGCATCTGGACCCGGATGCGCAGGTGATCGGTCATTTCCGCCATGACGACGACGACGCGGTGGCGGTCGATTACATCGCCCGCGCGCGCGCCGATTTCGCGCGCGTCAGCCCGCTATGGCAGGCCGAGGGCAAGCTGTCGCTGGACTATGGGCGCGGCCTGATCATCGCGGCGCGCGACGGTCAGCTGAAGATCACCCCGCGGATCTGTCACAACATGGGGGTGGCGCTGACCATCTTCCTGGCGCCCGACGCGCCGCGGACGGCGCTCCATTTCAACCACACCAAGCTGGCGCAGTGGATGCCGGGGGTTCAGGTGACGCGACCCCTGATGTTCATCCGCTCGATCCATGCCGACAGCGATTCCGGCGACATGGGGCCGGGCCTGCCCTGGCAGCCCGAGGAAGGCACGATGAACAGGCTGCTGCGCAGCCGTTTCGGCCTGCGCCGGGCGGATCTGGCCGCGCTGGCGCGCAGCCTGGGCTAGGCCGCGGGGGCCATGGGGGCTTGTTGACAGGGGCGGGGATTCCCCCTATGAACACGCGACCCGGCGGGAAACCGCATCGGGTGCCAGAACCTGTGAGGTCAGGGTCCGGGCAGAACAGCCTCGATCCTCTGGAATTATGCCCGTCAGCCCTTTATGGGCGGGACGGGCTTGGCATTTTGCGATTCGCGCAGGATGCCGTCGAGAAGCGGCGCAACCGGTGGGTTGCGAGTATTGACAGAGCAAGACGGGGAACCGAATGCCGACGATCCAACAGCTGATCCGCAAGCCGCGGCAGCCGAGAGTGCAGCGGTCTAAATCCATGCACCTTCAGGGCTGCCCGCAAAAACGCGGTGTCTGCACGCGCGTCTACACCACGACGCCGAAGAAGCCGAACTCCGCTATGCGTAAGGTGGCCAAGGTCCGCCTGACGAATGGCTTCGAGGTCATCTCCTACATCCCGGGCGAAAAGCACAACCTGCAGGAACACAGCGTCGTGCTGATCCGCGGCGGCCGCGTCAAAGACCTTCCGGGTGTCCGTTACCACATCCTGCGCGGTGTGCTGGATACCCAGGGCGTCAAAGACCGTCGTCAGCGTCGTTCGAAATACGGCGCGAAGCGTCCGAAGTAAGGAGAGGCATCCATGTCACGTCGTCACGCCGCTGAGAAGCGCGATGTCCTGCCCGACGCCAAGTATGGCGATCGTGTGCTGACCAAATTCATGAACAACCTGATGGTTGACGGCAAGAAGTCGATTGCCGAGCGGATCGTCTACAACGCGCTGGAGCGCGTCGAGACCCGCCTCAAGCGCGAGCCCATCGAGGTCTTCCACGAGGCGCTGGAAAACGTGAAGCCGTCCGTCGAGGTGCGTTCGCGCCGCGTCGGTGGTGCCACGTACCAGGTTCCGGTCGAAGTCCGTCCGATCCGCCGCGAGGCGCTGGCCATCCGCTGGCTGATCACGGCCGCGGCCAAGCGCAACGAGAACACGATGGAAGAGCGCCTTGCGGGCGAGCTGTCCGATGCCGTCAACGGCCGCGGAACCGCCGTCAAGAAGCGCGAAGACACGCACAAGATGGCCGACGCCAACAAGGCGTTCAGCCACTACCGCTGGTAAGGCGAAAGGATCCACTTCATGGCACGCGAATATCAGCTTCCGCGTTATCGCAACTTCGGCATCATGGCCCACATCGATGCCGGCAAGACGACGACGACCGAGCGCATCCTTTACTACACCGGCAAGTCGCACAAGATCGGCGAAGTGCATGACGGCGCTGCGACCATGGACTGGATGGAGCAAGAGCAGGAGCGCGGCATCACGATCACGTCTGCCGCGACCACCACGTTCTGGCAGCGTCAGGAAGACCCCACCACCGAGGGGACTTCGGACACGAAGTACCGCTTCAACATCATCGACACCCCCGGCCACGTGGACTTCACCATCGAGGTCGAGCGTTCGCTGGCGGTTCTGGACGGCGCGATCTGTCTGCTGGACGCCAACGCCGGCGTCGAGCCGCAGACCGAGACCGTGTGGCGCCAGGCCGACCGCTACAAGGTTCCGCGGATCGTGTTCGTCAACAAGATGGACAAGATCGGCGCGGACTTCTTCAACTGCGTCCGGATGATCAAGGACCGCACCGGCGGCATCCCTTGCCCGATCGCCCTGCCGATCGGCGCGGAGGACAAGCTGGAAGGCATCGTCGACCTGATCAAGATGGAAGAGTGGGTGTGGGAAGGCGAAGATCTGGGCGCGTCCTGGGTCCGCAAGCCCATCCGTGACGAGCTGAAGGACCTGGCCGACGAGTGGCGCTCGAACATGATCGAGCTGGCCGTCGAGATGGACGACGCCGCCATGGAAGCCTACCTGGAGGGCAACGAGCCCGACGAGGAGACGCTGCGCGCGCTGATCCGCAAGGGCACGCTGTCGCTGTCGTTCTTCCCCGTCACCGCAGGTTCGGCGTTCAAGAACAAGGGCGTGCAGCCCCTGCTGAACGCGGTCATCGACTTCCTGCCGAACCCGCTGGACGTGCCGGCCTACATGGGCTTCACCCCGGGCGACGAGACCGAGACGCGCAACATTGAACGCCGTGCGGACGATGCGATGCCCTTCTCGGGCCTGGCGTTCAAGATCATGAACGACCCGTTCGTCGGCTCGCTGACCTTCACGCGCATCTATTCGGGCGTGATGAAGAAGGGCGATCAGCTGCTGAACGCCACCAAGGGCAAGCGCGAGCGCGTCGGCCGCATGATGATGATGCACTCGATCAACCGCGAGGAGATCGAGGAGGCCTTTGCAGGCGACATCATCGCGCTGGCCGGTCTGAAGGACACCACCACGGGCGACACCCTGTGCGATCCGGCCAAGCCGGTGGTCCTCGAGACCATGACCTTCCCCGAGCCGGTGATCGAGATCGCCGTCGAGCCCAAGTCGAAGGCCGACCAGGAGAAGATGGGCCTGGCCCTTCAGCGCCTGTCGGCGGAAGACCCGTCCTTCCGTGTGGAAACCGATCTTGAATCGGGCCAGACGATCATGAAGGGCATGGGCGAACTTCACCTCGACATCCTGGTCGACCGCATGAAGCGCGAGTTCAAGGTCGAGGCGAACATCGGTGCGCCGCAGGTGGCCTATCGCGAGACCATCTCGCAGTCGGCAGACATCGACTACACGCACAAGAAGCAGACCGGTGGTACGGGCCAGTTCGCCCGCATCAAGCTGACCATCACCCCGACCGAGCCGGGCGAAGGCTATTCGTTCGAATCGAAGATCGTGGGCGGTGCGGTGCCGAAGGAATACATCCCCGGCGTCGAGAAGGGCATCAAGTCCGTCATGGACTCGGGTCCGCTGGCAGGCTTCCCGGTCATCGACTTCAAGGTCGCGCTGACGGACGGTGCGTTCCACGACGTCGACTCCTCGGTCCTGGCGTTCGAGATCGCGGCCCGCGCCGCGATGCGCGAGGGCCTGCGCAAGGCCGGCGCCAAGCTGCTGGAGCCGATCATGAAGGTCGAGGTCGTCACGCCGGAAGAGTATACCGGTTCGATCATCGGCGATCTGACCAGCCGTCGTGGCATGGTCCGGGGGCAGGACAGCCGCGGCAACGCGAACGTCATCGACGCCTTCGTGCCGCTGGCCAACATGTTCGGCTACATCAACAACCTGCGTTCGATGTCGTCCGGCCGTGCTGTGTTCTCGATGCAGTTCGACCACTACGAGGCCGTTCCGCAGAACATCTCGGACGAGATTCAGAAGAAATACGCCTGATCTTGCGGCGGGGCGTCACGCCCCGCCACTTTACAAGCATTGAAGAACAAGGAGCCATTCCATGGCAAAGGCAAAGTTTGAACGGAACAAACCGCACGTCAACATCGGCACGATCGGCCACGTTGACCACGGCAAGACGACGCTGACGGCGGCCATCACGAAGTACTTCGGCGAATTCCGCGCCTATGACCAGATCGACGGCGCGCCCGAAGAGAAGGCCCGCGGGATCACGATCTCGACCGCGCACGTGGAATACGAATCCGAGACGCGCCACTATGCGCATGTCGACTGCCCGGGCCACGCCGACTACGTCAAGAACATGATCACCGGTGCCGCCCAGATGGACGGCGCGAT
>NZ_VDDC01000042.1:0-33355 GCF_006239215.1 Paracoccus haeundaensis | reverse complement strand
TTGGGCAGGCAGTAGCCGCCATAGCCGAAGGACGGGTTGTTGTAATGGGCGCCGATGCGCGGATCCAGCCCGACACCTTGGATGATCTGGCGGCTGTCCAGGCCAAGCGACAGGGCATAGCTGTCCAGTTCGTTGAAATAGGCCACGCGCAGGGCAAGATAGGTGTTCGCGAACAGCTTGATCGCCTCTGCCTCGGTGGAGCCGGTCAGCAGGACCGGCACGTCGTCGTCCAGCGCCGCCTCGGCCAGCAGGTCGGCAAAGGCCCGGCCGCGGGCGCTGTCCTCGCCCACCACGATGCGGGAAGGGTGCAGGTTGTCGTGCAGCGCGCGCCCTTCGCGCAGGAATTCCGGACTGAAGATCACCTGCTCCGTGCCAATCCGGGCGCGCACGTCGCGGGTAAAGCCCACCGGGACCGTCGACTTGACCACGATCACCGCCTGCGGCGCCAGCCGTGTGACATCCCGGATCACGTCCTCGACGCTGGAGGTGTTGAAGTAGTTGGTCACCGGATCATAATCGGTGGGCGTCGCCACGATCACGAAGTCCACCCCCGCATAGGCCGCCGCCGGATCGGTCGTCGCGGTCAGGTCTAGGTTCTGCGTGGCTAGGTGATGGGCGATGTCCTCGTCGATGATCGGACAGCGCCGGTCGTTCAGCATGGCCACGCGCCCCGCGTCCACGTCCAGCGCGCGAACGGTGTTGCGCGCGGCCAGCAGGACGGCATTGGACAGGCCGACATAGCCGATGCCCGCGACGGCGATTATTTTCCCGGACATGGCAGGCCTCCCGATGATGTGGCCGGCACAATAGCGCGCGGCGGCGGCGTTGCAACCGCCGCCGCGTGGCGTGCTAGATCGCCTTGGCTTCCGCCCGGCGGGCATGCAGTGCCGGTTCGGTATAGCCGGACGGCTGCTGCGTTCCGGTCAGCACCAGGTCACGGGCGGCCAGGAAGGCCGGCCCGTCAAAGTCGGGTGCCATCGGGCGATAGGCGGGATCGCCCGCGTTCTGGCCGTCGACCTTGGCGGCCATACGGCGCAGTGCGTCCTCGACCTGGGCTTCGGTGATCAGCCCGTGCTCCAGCCAGTTGGCCAGGTACTGCGCGCTGATGCGGCAGGTGGCGCGGTCCTCCATCAGCTGCACGTCATCGATGTCGGGCACCTTGGAACAGCCGATGCCCTGATCGACCCACCGCACGACATAGCCCAGGATGCCCTGCGCGCTGTTGTCCAGCTCGCGCAGGACCTGATCCTGCGGGATCGGGCCGTCGGCCAAAGCCGGGGTCAGCAGCAGGTCCAGGTCGGGGATCGGCTGACCCTGCAGCTCGTCCTGGCGGGCGGCCACGTCGATCTGGTGATAGTGCAGCGCGTGCAGCGTCGCCGCGGTGGGCGAGGGAACCCAGGCCGTGCTGGCGCCCGATTTCGGATGGCCGACCTTGACCTCCAGCATCTCGGCCAGGGCGTCGGGCTTGGCCCACATCCCCTTGCCGATCTGCGCGCGGCCCCGCATGCCCGACGCCAGGCCGATCAGCACGTTGCGATCCTCATAGGCCTTCAGCCAGGTGGCGGTCTTCATCCCGTCGCGGCCCACGAAGGCACCCGCATGCATCGAGGTGTGGATCTCGTCGCCGGTGCGGTCCAGGAAGCCGGTGTTGATGAAGAAGATCCGGTTGCGGATCGCATGGATGCAGGCGGCTAGGTTGGCACTAGTGCGGCGCTCTTCGTCCATCAGGCCCAGCTTGACGGTGTTGGGGGTTAGTCCCAAGGCGGTCTCGACATGGGCAAAGACGCGGTCCGCGAATGCCGCCTCTTCGGGGCCATGCATCTTGGGCTTGACGACATAGATGGCGCCGGCGCGGCTGTTGCGCGGTCCTTCGGTCTTCTTCAGGTCATGGATGGCGCAGGCGACGGTAACCATCGCATCCATCAGCCCCTCGGGCGTGGACTGGCCGTCCTTGCGGATCACGTCGGTGGTCATCAGATGGCCCACGTTGCGCACCAGCAGCAGGGCGCGGCCCTGCAGCGTCACGGTGCTGCCGTCGGGCCGCGTCACGGTCCGGTCGCCCTCCAGGCGGCGGGTCATCGACGTGCCGCCCTTCTCGAAGGTCTCGGCCAGATCGCCCTTCATCAGGCCCAGCCAGTTGCCATAGACACCGATCTTGTCCTCGGCATCGACCGCGGCGACGCTGTCCTCGCAATCCTGAATGGCCGACAGCGCGGCCTCCAGCACGACGTCGCGCAGCCCGCTGGCCGATGCCGCCCCGATCGGGTGGTCGCGGTTGATCACCAGCTCGACATGCAGCCCGTTGTGGCGCAGGACGTATCCTGTGTCGGCGCCGTCGCGATGGGTGCCGACAAAGGCCGCCGGATCGGCCAGCCGCGCGGCCTGGCCCCCAACGGTCGCGACCAGCCCCTGCGCGTCGGCGTCATAGGCGGTCACGTCGGCATGGCTGCCCCCGTCCAGCGGCAGCGCCTGATCCAGGAACGCGGCCGCCTTGGCCACGACTGCGTCACGGCGCGCCGGATCGAACCCGCCCGACGGCACCGGACCCATCACGTCCGACCCGTACATCGCGTCATAGAGCGAGCCCCACCGCGCGTTTGCCGCGTTCAGGGCAAAGCGGGCATTGCTGACCGGCACGACCAGCTGCGGCCCGGCCAGGGTGGCGATCTCGGGGTCGATGTCGCCGTTCGCGACGGCAAACGGGGCCGGTTCGGCGACCAGATAGCCGATCTCGGTCAGGAAGACGCGATAGGCGGCGGCGTCCCAAGGCTGGTTCCCGCGGGCCTTGTGCCACGCGTCGATCTGGCGCTGCAGCTCGGCGCGGCGTTCCAGCAGGGCGGCGTTCTCGGCCGCGAATCCGTCCAGCAGCCCGGCGTAGCCCTGCCAGAAGGCATCCGCCGTCACGCCGGTTCCCGGCAGCACCTGCGCCTCGATGAACTTCGCAAAGTCGGTATCGACCTCAAGGCCGTGGCGGGGGGTGGCGGAACGGGTCATGGGGCTCTCCTCGGATGGCGGGGATTCGGCATCGGGCCATACCCCAAGGGTGGGATACGTCACCCCGGCAGGTTTGCCAAGTGTTTTGGAACGATTTTCCATTGTGTCCGCAAACAGGGTGTCGCGGCCTGGTGTCGCGGGGGTCCGGGGGCCCCGCAGCCTTGCCGCCCCCCTCGATGGGGGGTGGCGAGGCTTCCTTCCCTCAAAGGCACGCACATGATCACGATGTCCGTTTCCGCTGGCAGAATGTCGCAATTCTGCCGCGCCGTCGTTTGCCTGCGACTAGTTTGGGGCGAAAGCCACCCCGGACCCCCGAGCAGCGCCATGACCCAAACCTCCGACTTGACCACAGCCCAGCTGATCGCCGCCCGTCTTCCCGGCCACGCGCTGCCCCGCGACCTGTATTGCGGCGAACAGGCCTTCCAGGACGACCTGGAGCAGATCTGGTACCGGGAATGGCTGTTCGCCGGACCCAGCTGCGAGCTGCCCAAGACCGGCAGCTACATCACCATGCAGGTCGGCCAGTATCCGGTCATCGTCACCCGCGGCGCAGACGGCCGCATCCGTGCCTTCCATAACGTCTGCCGCCACCGCGGCCAGCGCCTGTGCGCCAAATCGAACGGGACCAACCCCAAGCTGGTCTGCCCCTATCACCAGTGGACCTACGACCTGAACGGCAAGCTGCTGTTCGCGCGCGACATGGGCCCCGAGTTCGACCCCTCCAAATACAGCCTCAAGCCGGTTCATTGCGTGGACCTGAACGGCATGATCTTCATCTGCCTGGCCCAGGTGCCCCCCGCCATCAACGAACTGGCGGCTAACCTGACCCGCTATGCCGCGCCCTCGGGGCTGGCCGATGCCAAGATCGCCTTCAGCTCGACCATCATCGAGAAGGGCAACTGGAAGCTGGTGATGGAGAACAACCGCGAATGTTATCACTGCAGCGGCAGCCATCCGTCGCTGTGCCGGACCTATTCCGACGATCCGCTGATGACGGTGATGGAGGGGCCGAACGCGGCCTCGCCCGAGATCCTGGCCCATTGGGACCGCTGCGATGCCGCAGGCCTGCCCGCCCGCTTCGTCAACGCGCCCGACATGCAGTGGCGCATGGCGCGGGTGCCGCTGATGGACCATCAGGAAAGCTTCACCATGTCGGGCAAGGCCGCCGTCGCGCGGCGCATGGGCACGATGCCCTGGAATGACGCGGGCAGCCTGATGTTCTATCACTTCCCCTCGTCCTGGAACCACTTCCTGCCCGATCACGCCATCGTCTTCCGCATCCTGCCGATCAGCCCGACCGAGACCGAGGTCACGACCAACTGGCTGGTCCACAAGGACGCGGTCGAAGGCGTCGATTACGACATCGAGACCCTGACCCGCGTCTGGCTGAACACCAATGACGAGGACCGCCAGGTGGTCGAGGAAAACCAGGCCGGCATCCTGTCCCCCGCCTACGAGCCCGGCCCCTATTCCCCCACGCAGGAGGCCGGTGTGATCCACCTGATCGACTGGTATTGCGGGTTGATGGCATCACGCCTCGGGATGCGGCAGGCGGCCGAATAGATGGCTAAGCCCCGCGTGAACTGGGCCGCCGAGCCGTGGTCCGATGACGAGCCGCTGGAATGCGTCATGGTCGTGCCCGAGACGCGCGACACCTCGACCTTCATCTTCCGGGCGCCGTCTGGCGCATGGTTCGACTATCAGCCCGGCCAGTTCGTGACGCTGGACCTGCCCGTCGATCCCGCCAAGGGGGCGGCCGGCAACGTCCAGCGGACCTACACGATCAGCTCCTCGCCGTCGCGGCCGCTGTCGATCTCGGTCACGGTCAAGGCGCAGTCGACCTCGATCGGCACGCGCTGGATGCTGGACCACCTCAAGCCCGGCATGCGGATCCGCGCCTTCGGCCCCAACGGCATCTTCAGCTTTCACCGCCATCCGGCGGCGAAATACCTGTTCATCTCGGCGGGGTCGGGGATCACGCCGATGATGTCCATGACCACCTGGGCCTGGGACCGGGCGCAGGACACCGACATCGTCTTCGTCCATGCCGCGCAGCGCCCGTCCGACATCATCTTCCGCGACCAGCTGGAACATTACGTCGCTCGCGTGCCCGGCCTGCAGCTGCGCCTGACCGTTGAACAGCCCGAACCGTTCCGCGTCTGGCACGGCTATCAGGGGCGGTTGAACAGCCTGATGCTGGGCCTGATGGCCCCCGACTATCTGGACCGCGAGGTGTTCTGCTGCGGCCCCGAGCCGTTCATGCAGGCCGTGCGCGAGATGCTGATCTCGCTTGGCTACGACATGGAGCGTTATCACCAGGAAAGCTTCGGCGCCCCCGTCGCCACCGAGGCCGAGGCCCCGGTCATCGAGGATGTCACCCCGGCCGACGATGCCAGCGCCCAGGTGACCTTCGCCTCCAGCGGCGTGACGGCGTCCTGCGCGGAAACCGACACGGTTCTGGCGGTGGCCAAGCGGGCAGGGCTGAACATTCCGTCCGGCTGCACCTTCGGCCTGTGCGGCACCTGCAAGATCCGCAAGACCGCCGGAGAGGTCCACATGGTCCATAACGGCGGCATCAGCGATGAGGACATCGCCGAGGGCTGGATCCTGGCCTGCTGTTCGAACCCGATGGGGCGGATCACCGTCGAGGTCTAGCCCAGGATGACCCGATGCTCCCGCTGGCCCGTGACGCCTGCGGGAACCGCATAGGTGCACCCGTCCGCGTCACGCGGATCGGCCAGCCCCTGCCGCGCGGTCGTCGCGAACAGCGTCGTCATGTCCGCGCCGCCGAAGGCCGGGCAGGAGACGTGCGGCGCGGGCAGATCGATCGCCCGGTCAAAGCGGCCCTGCCGGTCATAGCGCGCGACGCGCCCCGCGCCCCATTGCGCCGACCACAGCCCGCCCTGGGCGTCGATGACCGCGCCGTCGGGGTTCAGCCCTTCGGCGTTCAGGTCGATGAACACCTGCGGATCGCCCGCGGGCCAGCCGTCGCGGTCCAGCCGGACCTGCCAGATGGTCGAGCGGTCGGTATCGGCGAAATGCGCCAGATCGCCTTCGGGCGAAAAGCAGATCGCGTTGGTGATGGTGATGTCGGGGAACAGGCGGCGCAGCTCTCCGCGGTGGAACCGCCAGATCGATCCGGCACCGGGTTCCGCGTTCAGCCCCATTGTCCCGATCCAGAACCCACCCTGCGGGTCGGCACGGCCATCGTTGCTGCGCGTAACGGCGTTGTCGGCCTCCAGCGGCACCAGGACCTGGGCAGCACCGTCGCTCAGATCCACCAGCGACAGTGCCCGGCTGGACGCCACGATGATCCGGTCCGCATCGACGATCCCCGCGGCCGAGACGGGGTCGGCAAAATCCCACTGACGCCGCGCGCCGTCCAGCGGCTTTTCGAACATGCGGCGACCGATGATGTCGAACCAGATCAGCGACTGGCGGTCGGGATGCCACAGGGCGCCTTCGCCCAAGGTGCAGGGGGTGTCGTCAAAGATCATGCGCTGGCCTCCCATGCGGCGACGATGGCGGCGGCCTTGGCGGCCACGGTGTCGGCACTGTCGCCGGGCTTGTACAGGCTGGATCCGATCCCGAAGCCCGCGGCCCCGGCACGGCGCCATTCGGCCATGTTGTCCACGGACACGCCGCCCACGGCCCAGCAGTCGGTTCCCGCGGGCAGCACCGCGCGCATGGCGCGCAGGCCCGTGGGACCAATCAGCTCTCCGGGAAACAGTTTCAGCCCGGTGGCGCCCGCCGCCAGCGCGGCAAAGGCCTCGGTCGGGGTCATGACACCGGGATAGCTGGCCATGCCCGCCTCCACGGTGGCGCGGATCACGCCCGTGTCGCAATTGGGCGACAGGACCATCCGCCCGCCCGCATCGCGGACCGCCTGCACCTGGTCGGGCGTCAGCACCGTGCCCGCGCCGACCTGTGCGGCGTCACCGAACTCGCGCGACAGGATGCGGATGCTGTCCAGCGGGTCCGGAGAGTTCAGCGGCACCTCCAGCCGGGTGATGCCGGCTTGGATCAGGGCATGGCCGACGGCGCGGGCGTCCTGCGGCGTCAGGCCGCGAAGGATGGCGATCAGGGGACGGGACATGGATTATCCTTGCAGAAATTGACGATGGGCCGCGGACAGGCCGGCCAGCGTGGCGTCCTGGACCGACATGCGCGCGGCGGGGACGCCCTGCGCGGCCAGCGCATCGGCGTAAAGCGCCGACAGCGCGGGGGCGCCGATGATAGTGACCTGCGATCCCAGCCACCAGGGCCGGGCCGCGGCCATCTCCCACCCGATCAGCGTGCCCGACAGGCGTGCGCGTGCCGCAGCCGGGTCCAGCCCGGACAGCAGCGATTCCGCGCGCAGCTGGAACAGGCCCGCATAGCCGCGTTCCGGGCGGCTCATCGCGTCCGACACCGCGTCGCGGAACAGTGCGGGATCGCAGTCACCCTCGCCCACCGAATGGCGCAGGACCGACTGATTGGCGATCAGGCCGAACAGCTCACCGGTCATGAAGCTTTTGAAGTTGCAGATCTCACCGGCCGAGATGCGGACCCATTTCGTATGCGTGCCCGGCAGGCAGGCGATCCCGTCGAAGTCCGGGTCCAGCGCCAGAAGGCCCGCGATCTGGGTCTCCTCTCCGCGCATGACATCTGCGGGGTCGTCCTGGCGGACACCGCAGATGACGCGCACGGGCCGGCCGCCCGGATCGCCGGGCACCGCGACCATGCGTGGGGCGGCGGGGCAGGGGACGGGTGCATAGGGCGCCTCGACCCAGCCCTGGCGCGATCCGACCATGCCGCAGGCGATGACCGGCACGGCGGGCCACCCTTGGGTCGCCTGCGCCAGCACGCCCGCAAAGCGGTCGGGGGTCAGACCGCCCATACCCTGGTCGCTGTCGCGGGCCTCGACCACGGTGCGGCCGGACATGGCCCACAGCCGCAGGTTGGTGGTGCCCCAATCGGTGGCAATCCAGTCTATCGTCACAGGCGCGTCCCTTCGATCACGGCGATGGTTTGCGGAAAGGCGGGGGGCAGGGCCACGCCCTGCGCCATCAGCGCCGCGCCGTTCAGGGTCACCGCACCCTGCGACAGCGCAACAGAGGAACTGTGGTGACCCACGGGATGTTCCAGCATCGTCAGACGATAGCGCGCCTGCGGGTCCAGCCCGGTCAGACGCAGCAGCGGCGGCTGCAGCGCCACGGGGGCGTCGATCTGTGCGGCAAAGACCACCATGCGGCTGCCGTCGGCGGCCAGCTGCATCTCGGCCAGGCTGCCCGCAGGGCGGTCCAGCCGCCAGATGTCGCCCGCCATCATCCAGTCGCGGTTGGCCTTCCACCAGGTGGTGACGCGGGTCAGCGTCCTGGCCTCGGCGGTGGTCAGTTCACGCGGGTCCATCTCGAATCCCATGTGCCGCTGTGCCGCGGTCCAGGCGCGCAGGGCCATGGGCAGGACGCGCCCCGAGGTGTGGCACTCGCGCGGGCCGACATGGCTGCCCGTGACGCAGGCCGGCAGCAGCATCGCGGCGTGATGCTGGATGCGCAGGCGTTCGATCGCGTCGTTGCTGTCGGACAGCCAGACGCGACCGCAGCGGGTCAGGATGCCCGCGTCGATGCGCCCCCCGCCCGACGCGCAGCTTTCGAATTCCACCTGGGGATGGGCCGCGCGCAGCCGGTCGAACAGCGCATAAACGCCGCGCGTCTGCGCGGCATCGGGAAAGGGCGTCAGCCGGTTGTGATCCCATTTGACATAGTCGATGTCCCACGCGCCCAGGATGCCGCCGATGCGGTCGAACAGATGGTCGCGCACGTCGTCGCGGGCCATGTCCAGGTGCAGCTGGCTGCGCCCGCGGATCTGGTCCGCGGGGCCCAGCACCCAGTCCGGATGCGCGCGATAGAGGTCGCTGTCCTCGTTGATCATCTCGGGTTCGAACCACAGGCCAAAGCGCATGTTCAGCGCGCGGAGCTTGTCGATCAGCGGCTTGAACCCCTGGGGATGCTTGCGCGGGTCGATGGTCCAGTCGCCCAGGGACGAGCTGTCGTCGTCGCGCCGCCCGAACCAGCCGTCGTCCAGCACGAACCGTTCCGCGCCAAGGGCCGCGGCGCGTTCGGCGATCTGGGCCAGTTCGGTGGCGTCATGGCGGAAATAGATCGCCTCCCACCCGTTGTAATGCACGGGGCGCGGCTGGCGCGCGGGGGGCAGGGCGTCGCGGATGGCGCGCTGAAAGGGGACCGCCACGCTGTTCAGACCCCGATCGCCGCGCGCCAGCCAGATCTCGGCCATCTCGAACACCGTGCCGGGTGCGCGTTCCGACCCCGAGCAATGGCCCAGCTGGATCTGGCGGCGGCCGTCGGGCAGGGCCTCGACCAGCATCCGGTGGCCGCCGGACCAGCCGTAATGCAGGGCCACTGCCTCTCCGCCGGTGTTGGTGGTGCCGGGGGCGGTCAGCCACAGATGCGGCGGATGTTCGTGCCCAGACCGGCCGGTGCGCGCGTCGCGCAGGCGCGCGCCGTGGTCCAGCGCGGTCGTCACCGGCTGGAACTCGCGCGTCCAGCGCCCCGCCAGTTCGGTCAGGTCGGACAGATGCGCGGGGACCGGCAGGGCCAACGCCAGATGGTGCAGGGTCACCGCGGCGTCGGACGACAGCCGCGCGCGCAGGCCGATCAGCCCGTGATCCATCGCACGGATGGTGATGTCCAGCCGCAGGCCGGGCGCGACATGGCGCAGGGTCAGCGCGTCGCCCTGATCCGCGCTGTCGAGGCGCCAGTCCGGCTCCAGCGGCAGGCCGTTCTGGAATGCGACCAGCCCCGGCTGGCCCGGAAAGCTGCGCCGCGCCTCGGGGACCAGCGACAGGGGCGGCAGGGCGTCCAGCATGCCGCCGGTGATGCCGCCCGCCGCCGCCGCGACCAGCGCGTCCAGGTCGGTGTCGCCGGGCAGGGGCGCGCCCCAGTAGTGGCAGCAGGCCATGCCGCCGTCGCTGCCCAGGACCATGGTCTGGGCGGGCGTGTCGATGCGCCAGAGCCTCATTTCACCGCGCCCAGGGTCAGTCCGGCAATGAAATGCCGCTGCATCAGGAAGAACATCAGCACGGGCGGCAGGGCGGCCAGGATCGAGCCTGCGCTGACCAGGTGCCATGCGGCGATCCACTGGCCGTTCAGGCTGTTCAGCCCCGCCGTCACCGGCTGCGTGTCCGCGCCCGTGGTCAGCACCATCGCCCAGAAATAGTCGTTCCAGATGAAGGTGAAGACCAGCACCGAAAGGGCCGCGATGGCGGGCCGCACCAGCGGCAGCACGATATGCCAGAAGATCTGCCATTCGGTGACGCCTTCGACACGGGCGGCCTCGATCAGTTCGCGCGGCAGCGCCTTGATGAAGTTGCGCATGAACAGCGTGCAGAACCCGGTCTGAAAGGCGATGTGGAACAGCGCCAGGCCGGTGATGGTGTTGTACAGTCCCATGTCCACCGTCAGGTCGCGCACCGGCACCATCAGGATCTGGAACGGCACGAAATTGCCCGCGACGAACATGAAGAACACCACCAGCGACAGGCGGAACTTGTAGACCGCCAGCGCGAAGCCGGTCAGGCAGGACAGCCCCACCGCGCCGATCATCACCGGAATGGTGATGCGGAAGCTGTTCCACAGGTACTGCGCCAGGGGCGAGTTGCGGAACACGTCGGCATAGTTCTCCCATGCAAAGCGGGACGGGATGCCGAAATAGTTGCCCGCGGCTAGGTCGCCCGACGGGCGGACCGAGGTCATCGCGACCCCCAAGAGGGGCAGCAGCCACAGGACCAGCATGATCGGCAGCACGATCTTGTAGGTGCGCTGTGCCGCGGGGGACATCGTCTGGATGGGACGGGGAAACATGGGTCAGACCCCTTTCTCGTCGCGCCACATCTTCCAGATGAAGCCCGAGATGAAGATCATCATGATCGCGAACAGGACGACCGCGATGGCCGCGCCGTAGCCCATGCGATAGCCGTATTCCGACAGCGCCTGTTCGTACATGTAATAGGACAGCACGCGCGACGACCCGAAGGGTCCGCCCGAGGTCATGATGCTGACCAGATCGAAGCTGCGCAGCGCACCGATGACGGTCACGACCACGGCGATGAAGGTCGCCGGGCGCAGTTGCGGCAGCACGACATGCCACAGCATCCGCCAGCCCTTGGCGCCGTCCAGGCGCGCGGCCTCGATCTGGTCGGGGGCGACGGCGTTCAGGCCGGTCAGGTACAGGATCATGCAATAGGCGATCTGCGGCCACAGGCCCGCCGCGATGATGCCATAGGTGACGAAGCGTTCGTCGGCCAGGATCGCGACGCCCGTGCCCGTGGCCCATTCGATCAGCGCATAGAGCAGCCCGAAGCCCGGCGCATAGAACCACGAAAAGATCAGCCCCACGACCACCTGGCTGATGACGAAGGGAAAGAAGAACAGCGACTTGTAGATGCGGATGCCGCGGATCGTCTGGTTCAGGAATAGCGCGATCATCAGCCCCAGGGGCACCGCCAGCAGATACAGCGCCAGCCAGATCACGTTGTTCTTCAGGCTGGTATAGAAGGCCTCGTCCCACCAAAGCTCGTCGTAATTGGCCAGGCCGACCCAGGTCATCGGGCCCAGCCCGTCCCAATCGTGGAAGCTGACCCAGACCGACTGGAAGATCGGGATGATCACGTAGACCGAAAACATCAGCAGGCCCGGCGCCAGGAACAGCCAGGGCGTCAGCTGACGCCGGGACCGGCGGCGCGGCGGGGGGGTGTCGGGCAGGGCGGTCATGGTGCCACCTTCATCTTGCGGGGAAACGCGCGGGCAGGGGCGTCCCTGCCCGCGACGGGATCACTGGGCGTAGACGCGCTGGCGCTGACGCTCCAGCCGTTCGAGGATGGCGTCCAGGCGTTCGGGGCGGACCATGAATTCCTGGAACCCCTCCATCCCGGCCTTGGCCATCTCCGGCGGCGCGTCGCGGTCAAAGAACTGCGCGATGCCGCCCTCGGCGGTGGACAGCAGCTCGAAGCCCGCCTGCAGGAACGGGTCGTCGCCCACGCTGCTTTCGGCGTTGATCGGCAGCTGGCCAAGCGTGGCGTTCATCTTGGTCTGCACGTCGGGGCGCGCCATAAAGGCCAGGAACAGCTTGGCATCCTCGGGGTTCTTGGCCGCGGCCGGGATGTGGACGGTGTCGGTCGGCGCCTCCTCGGCGCGCGGGATGTCGGGGTTGATGGTCGGGAAGGGCATGAAGCCCAGGGTCTCGTCCGTCATGCCGCCGTCCTTGAAGGCCGCCACGGCAAAGTTGCCCATGACATAGTTCGCGGCCTTGCCCTGGACCAGGTTCGACACGGCGTCCTGCCAGTCGATCGCGGCGTGGTTGGCCGAGACATAGGGCAGCACCTTGGCGAATTCGGCAAAGACCGCGCGCACGCTGTCATCCGTCCAGGGGATTTCCCCGTTGGTCAGCTGCATGTGCCAGTCATAGCCGTTGGTGCGCAGCGACAGATAGTCGAACAGCCCCGCGACCGGCCACAGCGCCTTGGATCCGGTGGTCAGGCAGTCGATGCCCGCGGCCTTGAACTTCTCGCAATTGGCAATGAACTCATCCCAGGTCGCGGCGGGCTCGACGCCGACCTGCGCATAGACGTCCTTGTTCGTGTAGATGCCCCATTGGTAATAGGTGTAGGGGATGCCCCACTGCTTGCCGTCGATGGTCATCGACGACAGCGCGGACCCCAGGGTCTCGGTCAGGTTGTTCTCGGCCCAGATGTCGGACACGTCCATGAACTGGCCCGCCTCGACGAAGGGGCCCATCCGGTTGCCCGCGTACCAGTTCGCCAGATCAGGCGCGTCGGCGGTCATGAAGTTCCGGATCGCGGTCTTGTAGCCCTCGTGGTCGAACGTGTTCACCTGCACGTCGATCTCCGGGTACTCGGCCTCGAAATCCGCGATCAGCTGGTCGAACGCCGCCTTGGGCGCGGGATCGGACGCATCGGTATTGAACACCAGCACCCGGCTTTGCGCGAAGGCGGGGGCGGTGGTGGCAAGCAGCATCGCCAGCACCAGCCCTTTTCTCAGATGGACCATGGTCTCCCTCCCATTTTGGTTCCATATATTGAAACTTAGTTTTGAATATTGAAACTATGCTGCGAATCGCATAGCCTGTCAACAACGGGGGAGGGTGACGTGACGGTGCAGGGACGCGAAACGACGGATGGCACGGTGGGCCGCACGCTGGCCGTGCTGGACCTGGTCGCCGCCTTCGGCCGCCCCGTCCGCTTTGCCGAGATCCTGCCCGTCGCGGGTCTTCCCAAGGCGACGCTGTACCGATTCCTGCAGGCGCTGACCCATCAGGACATGCTGGCCTATGACGAGGACCGCCAGACCTATGCGCCCGGCATGCGGCTGGTGCGGCTGGCCCATTCGGCCTGGGCGCAGTCCAGCCTGGCACCCCTGGCGCAGCAGGTCCTGGACCGCCTGGCGGTCGATCTGGGCCAGACGATCCACCTGGCGCAGCTGGACAACGGCGCCGTCCTCTATGTGGACAAGCGCAACGCCAAGTTGCCGGTCGAGATGTTCGCCCAGTCCGGCAAGGTGGGCCCGGCCTATTGCACGGGCGTGGGCAAGGCGATGCTGGCCCATCTGCCCGAGGACAAGCTGGCCGCGGCCCTGTCGCGGCAGTCCTTCCACGCGCACACGCCCAACACGCTGACCACGCCAGACGCCCTGCGCGACGAGCTGGTCCGCATCCGCCAGCGCGGCTATGCGCTGGACGACGAGGAACACGAGACCGGCATCGCCTGCCTTGCCGCCCCCATCCTGTCGGGGACCGGGCGCATCCTGGGGGCGATCTCGGTGACGACCACGACGGCCACGACCAGCCGCGATCAGCTTCTGTCGCTGGCAGGCCCCGTGACCCAGGCTGCGGCGCAGATCGCCGCGACCGCCGACACCTGGCGGTTCCCCGAACACAAGCAAGCATGAGGTTGCCATGTCCGGCGTCCAGCTAAGCCGCGTCACCAAGGATTTCGGCCCCGTGCGGGTCATCCACGGCGTCGACCTGCAAGTCAGGCAGGGAGAGTTCTGCGTTTTCGTCGGCCCCTCGGGCTGCGGGAAATCGACCCTGCTGCGCATGATCGCGGGGCTGGAGGAGACCAGCGCCGGCCAGATCATGATCGAGAACCAGGACGTCACCGATGCCGACCCGGCCGACCGGGGCGTGGCGATGGTGTTCCAGACCTATGCGCTGTACCCGCACATGACGGTCGCGCAGAACATGGGCTTCGGGCTGAAGATGAACGGCCACCCCAAGGCCCAGATCGCCGCCAAGGTGGCCGAGGCGGCACGCATCCTCAAGCTGGACCCGCTGCTGGACCGCAAGCCCGCCAACCTGTCGGGCGGCCAGCGTCAGCGCGTGGCCATCGGCCGCGCCATCGTGCGCGGCCCCAAGGTGTTCCTGTTCGACGAGCCGCTGTCGAACCTGGACGCGGAACTGCGCGTCGAGATGCGGGCCGAGATCGCGCGCCTGCACCGCGAGCTGGGCGCGACGATGATCTATGTCACCCACGACCAGGTCGAGGCGATGACCATGGCCGACAAGATCGTCGTGCTGCGGTCGGGCCGCATCGAGCAGGTCGGCAGCCCGATGGAGCTGTACGACGATCCCGACAACCGCTTTGTCGCGGGCTTCATCGGCAGCCCGGCGATGAACTTCGTGGCGGGGCGCGTGCAGGGTGGCCAGGTCGTCACCCCGGCCTTTGACGCGCCGCTGGACCGCCACGGTCCCACCCTGACCGAGGGGCGCGCGGTCGAGATCGGGCTGCGTCCCGACGCGCTGACCCTGACGCCGCACGGCCCCTTCCGCATCGACCTGGCCGAGAACCTGGGCGGGACGACCTATGCCCATCTGCGCGCCCCGACCGGAGAGAAGCTGATCGTGCAGACGACGCAGCGGCTGGACCCGGCCGGCGGCGGCAGCGTGGGCCTGAGCTTCGACGCGGCGGATGCGTTCTTCTTCGACGCGGACAGCGGGCAGCGGCTGAGATGAGCCTGCGCATCGGACTCGTGGGCCTGGGCACCATCGCGCGTGCGCAGCACCTGCCCGCCATCGCCGCGACCGACGGCCTGACGCTGACCGCCATCGCCAGCCGCAATGCCACGCTGGAGGGCGTCGCCAACCACCGCGACGTGACGCAGATGCTGGGCGATGTGGATGCGGTGTCGCTGTGCACCCCGCCGCAGGGGCGCTTCGATCAGGCCATGGCCGTGCTGCGCGCGGGCCGCCACCTGATGCTGGAGAAACCGCCCGGCGCGACCCTGTCGGAAATGGCCGTCCTTGAGGCCGAGGCCGCGCGCCAGGGTGTCACCATCCACGCCACCTGGCACTCGCGTGAGGCCGCGGCGGTGGACGCGGCCCGCGACTGGCTGGCCACGACCCGCATCCGGGCCGTCCGCATCGACTGGTGCGAGGATGTGCGCAAATGGCATCCCGGGCAGGAATGGATCTGGCAGCCCGGCGGCCTGGGCGTCTTCGACCCCGGCATCAACGCCCTGTCGATCCTGACTGCGCTGATCCCCGGCGTGCGGCTGGTCGGCGCCGACCTGCATATCCCCGCGAACCGCCAGACGCCCATCGCCGCCGATCTGAGCCTGGACGCGGGCCATCCCATCGCCGCGCATTTCGACTGGCGCGTGACCGGAGGAGAGACCTGGCAGATCGCCTTCGACACCGATGCGGGCGCGGCGACGCTCTCTGAAGGTGGCGCGCGCTTCACCGCGCCGGGCCTGGAGACCGCCGGTGAGAACCGCGAATATGCCCGCCTCTACGCCCGCTTCCGCGATCTGGTCGCGGCCGGCGACAGCGATCTGGACCTGGCGCCGCTGCGCTTGGTCGCCGATGCCTTCCTGACGGGCCGCCAGCACGCGGCCCCCGCCTTCGAGGACAACCCATGAAAATCACCGCCATCGAGACCTTCATCGTTCCGCCCCGCTGGTGCTTCGTCAAGATCAGCACCGACGAGGGCATCAGCGGTTGGGGTGAACCCGTGCTGGAGGGCCGCGCCGCCTCCGTCGCCGCCTGTGTCGAGGAGCTGTCGGATTACCTGATCGGCCGCGACCCGCGCCTGATCCAGGACCACTGGACGGTGATGTATCGCGCGGGCTTCTATCGCGGCGGCGGCATCCACATGTCGGCCATCGCGGGGCTGGACCAAGCGCTGTGGGACATCAAGGGCAAGGATCTGGGCGTGCCGGTCCATGCCCTGCTGGGCGGGCAGCAACGCGACCGGATTCGCGTCTATTCCTGGATCGGTGGCGACCGTCCGGGCGATACGGCGCGGATGGCGCGCGATTGCGGCGATCGGGGCTTCACTGCTGTCAAGATGAACGGCACCGAGGAGATGCAGTTCGTCGACAGCCACGCCAAGGTCGATCAGGTCCTGGCCCGCGTGCAGGCCATCCGCGAGGAGATGGGCCCCGATTTCGGCATCGGCATCGACTTCCACGGTCGGGTGCATCGTCCGATGGCCAAGGTGCTGGCCAAGGAACTGGAGCCCTTCCGCCTGATGTTCATCGAGGAGCCGGTCCTGTCGGAACATACAGAGGCGCTGCGCGAGATCGCCAATCATTGTTCGACCCCCATCGCGCTTGGGGAACGCCTGTACACGCGGTGGGACTTCAAGGCGATCCTGCAGGGTGGCTATGTCGACATCATCCAGCCCGATCCCAGCCATTCGGGCGGCATCACCGAGACCTATCGCATCGCCGCCATGGCCGAGGCGCATGACGTGGCGCTGGCGTTGCACTGCCCGCTTGGCCCCATCGCGCTGGCCGCGAACCTGCAGCTGGACGCGGTCTGCTACAACGCCTTCATCCAGGAGCAGTCGCTTGGGATTCACTACAATCAGGGCAGCGACCTGCTGGACTATCTGACCGACCCGTCGGTCTTTGCCTATGACGACGGCTTCGTCGCGATCCCGCAGGGGCCGGGTCTGGGCATCGAGGTGAACGAAGAGACGGTCCGCCAGATGGCCGCCGAAGGGCACCGCTGGCGCAACCCCGTCTGGCGCCATGCCGACGGCAGCTTTGCGGAGTGGTGAACATGCGGACCATCGAAAGACTGAACCACGGCTGGATCTTCACCGAAGGCACCGCCGACCCCGCCGCACCCCTGTCGGGCGCCCCGGTCACGCTGCCGCATAACGCGGTGGACCTGCCGCTGAGCTATTTCGACGAGACCTGCTATCAGCGCCCCTTCACCTATCAGCGCGTGATCGCGTGGGATGACGCATGGGCGGGCCGCCGGGTGCAACTGCGCTTTGACGGGGCGATGGCCGACAATGTGGTCTGGGTGAACGGCGTGCAGGTCGTGGCCCATCCCGACGGCTATACCCCTTTTGTGGCCGACCTGACGGACCATCTGCGCCCCGGCGACAACCGGGTCACGGTGCGGATCGACGGGTCGGAAAACCCCGCCATCCCGCCCTTCGGCGCGCAGATCGACTATCTGACCTATGCGGGGATCTATCGCGATGTCTGGCTGATGGTGCTGCCCGAACGGCACCTGACCAATGCCCGCATCCTGACGCCCGACGCGCTGGCGGACGCGAAAACTGTCGTGATCCGCCCCGAGGTCACCGCCCCCGGCCCGGTCCGCGCCCGCCTGCTGGATGGGGACCGTGAGATTGCGGCCACCGAAGGCGAGGGGGAGCTGACCCTGTCGGGCCTGACCGGCCTGTCGCTGTGGTCCACGGACAACCCGCAGCTTTACACGGTCGAGCTGACCCTGCCCGACAGCGGCGACGTGACCACGCATCGCTTCGGCTTCCGCACCGCGGAGTGGACGCCGCAGGGGTTCCTGCTGAACGGCCAGCCCATGACGCTGCGCGGGTTGAACCGGCATCAAAGCTGGGCCCATCAGGGCTATGCCGCGGGCCGTCATGCGCAGGAACGCGATGCCGAGATCATGCGGTTCGATCTGGGCTGCAACATGGTGCGCACCTCGCATTACCCGCAGAGCCCATGGTTCCTGGACCGCTGCGACGAGATCGGGCTGCTGGTCTTCGAGGAGATCCCCGGCTGGCAGCATATCGGCGATCAAGCGTGGCAGGATCGCAGCGTGGAGAATGTCCGCGCGATGATCACCCGCGACTGGAACCACCCCAGCATCGTCATCTGGGGCGTGCGCATCAACGAAAGCCCGGACAACCACGATTTCTATGTCCGCACCAACGCGCTGGCGCGCGAGCTGGACCCGACGCGCGCGACCGGGGGCGTGCGCTGCATCACCGACAGCGAGATGCTGGAGGACGTCTATACGATGAACGACTTCATCCTGGACGAATCCGAGCTGCCGCTGATCAACCGCCCGCGCACGGCGCTGCGGTCCGTGGCGGAGGTCACCGGCATCAAGAAGCCGGTGCCCTATCTGGTCACCGAATATAACGGCCACATGTTCCCGACCAAGGCGCAGGATCCCGAACTGCGCCAGATGGAGCACGTGATCCGTCACCTGGAGGTGCTGAACGCCGCCCATGGCGATGCGGGCATCGCGGGGTCGATCGGCTGGTGCATGTTCGATTACAACACGCATAAGGATTTCGGCGCGGGCGACCGCATCTGCCATCACGGCGTCATGGACATCTGGCGAGAGCCGAAATTCGCGGCCCATGCCTATGGCAGCCAGAAGCCACCCTCAGAAGGGATCGTGATGGAACCGGTCACCTTCTGGGCCCGGGGCGAACGCAACATCGGCGGTGTCCTGCCGCTGATCGTGCTGACGAACTGCGACGAGGTCGAGTTCGAATGCGCGGGCGTCGCCCGCCGCGTCGGCCCCGACCGAGAGCGGTTCCCCCATCTGCCGCATCCGCCGGTCATCATCGACCACCGCCATATCAGCGCCGAGGAGCTGGGCCAATGGGGCATGAGCTGGCATCCGGGCCGCATCACCGGCTGGCTGAACGGCGAACAGGTCGCGCTGCGCGACTATGTGGCCGATCCGCTGCCCACCACGCTGCAGATCGCGCCCGACCGCGACACGCTGCCTGCGGATGCGGATATCGACCTGCGGGTGATGCTGCGCGCGCTGGACCAGGCGGGCAACCGGCTGCCTTTCCTGGATGCGGCGATCGCGGTGACCGTGGACGGCCCTGCGCGCCCGATCGGGCCTGACCTGCGGATGCTGCAGGGGGGAACCACGGGCATGCTGCTGCGCCTGACGGGCGAGGCGGGGACGATCCGCATCACCGCCCGCCATCCGCAGTTTGCGGAAGCCGTGGCCACCGTCACGGTCGGCTAGGGGCGGTCCAGCAGATAGCGCGTCTCGGTCCGCCAGACGGTGCCGGGACGCAGGATCGTGGGCGGAAAGTCGGGGCGGTTCGGGGCGTCGGGCCATTCCTGTGCCTCGAACGCGACGGCGGATTGGGGGCGGGCGGTCTGGCCGGGGTGGCCGGCAAGGCCCGTCTGCGGGAAGTGGCCGCCGTCATAGACCTGCAGCCCGGGCGCCGTCGTCAGCACCCGCAGGCGCAGGTCAGGCGCCGTCAGGCTGGCCACCTGCCGCAAGGGGCCATGCCCGTCGGCCAGGCACCAGCAATGGTCCAGCCCCGCATCTCCAAGCGGCCGGGCCGTGCGGAAATCGAACCGCGTGCCCGCCACCGGGGCAGGGGCGTCGGGCAGGGGGATCAGCGCATCGTCCACGGGCAGATAGCGGTCGGCATCGATCTGCAGCATCTGGTCCGCGGCCCCATTGGGCGACAGCGTCCAATAGCCGTGATGCGTCAGGTTGCAGGGCGTCGGGCGCGTTGCCGTCGCCTGCAGCGTGACGTTGAATGACGCCGTGCCGTCGTGATCGCCAAGCGACAGGGTCGCCAGTGCCTGCATCGCGCCGGGAAAGCCCATCTCTCCGTCGGCGAAATCGAGGGCCAGGGTCACGGCATCAGGCGCGGCGCGCGTGATGCGCCACAGGCGAACCGATGCCCCGTCGGTGCCGCCATGCAGGCAGTTTGGCCCTTCGTTCGCGTCAAGATCATGAACCCGGCCCGACAGGCGGATGCGCGCACCCGCGATGCGGTTGGCATAACGCCCGACCAGCGCGCCCACATGGCGGAACGGATCCGTCAGATAGGTCGCGGGGTCCGGATGTCCCAGAACCAGCGGATGGTCGACCCCGTCCAGGCGCAGGTCCTGAACGATGCCGCCAAGCGTCAGCACGTGCGCGCGCAACCGTCCCGCCTGCAGGTCCACGGCCTGCACCCTGCGCCCGTCGGGCAGCTGTCCCATGTCGATCATCGCATCCCCCTTTGGGCGCGATCAGACCGCGCCCCGCCGGGGAAGGCAAGATCACCCGCGACGCGCCTCGGCCTTTGCCAGCTTGTCCTCGACCCGGCGGAAGGCGGCCAGCAGTTCGCCCTTGAACTGGCCGGGTTCGAATTCGCGCAGGCCCGAATGGGCCGCGCACAGCCAGCGCAGATCGCGCGTCAGCCCTGCAAGCCCCTGCAGCCAGTCGCGAAAGTCGCGAACTGCCCCGGCCTGCGGCAGCAGCGCCTGCGGCAGTGTCGGGTGCAGGAACACGCGCGGATTGGGGAACACGCCGCGCAGCAGGCGCGGGACCGGCATCAGGTTGATCGTGTCATCGACATGCAGCGTCCGGCTGGCCGGGTGCCACGCCAGCAGCGATCCGGCATGGACGCGTTCGTTCCGGCTGACATAGTCGATTCCGCGGGGAAGCGAGAACGTCAGGTCACCCGCGAACATGTCCTGAACCTCGGGCGATTCGACGGGTTCGGGACGCCAGTTCAGGTCCGGGTGGCGCAGGCGGTGGCGGTGAGACCCGAATAGCGCCGCGTCGGGAAAATCGCGGGCGGTGGCGGCGCAATGCAGGGTGTGGAACGGATGCAGGTTCAGAACCGCCTCAACCGCGCGCCCGCCATCGGTCAGGTCCATGACCGTATCGCGGATCGCGCCCGACAGGGGATAGCTGTCCAGCATCACGAAGCGGCCTGTCCGCAGCCGGACCAGCGACGCCTGCGTGCCGACGTTCAGGACGCCGCCGATGCGCAGGTCGCCCCTGATCGACCAGAAGCCCTGTCCCAGATCGTGGATCGATTCCGTCATGACTGCATCCTATGCGCCGGGGGGGGTGCCGAAGTCGCGCCCGGCGGGTTCTGCCTGGCGTGTCTTACCGCAGATCTGGCGCAGGGCGGCCTTCAGCCCCTCCTCCAGCGTGGGATGATAGAAGGGCATGGTCAGCAACCCCGTCGCCGTGGCGCCCGATTGCACCGACCACGCCAGAAGATGCGCCAGATGATCGCCGCCCGGACAGCACAGGTCCGCGCCGCTGAGCCGCCCCTGGGCATCGGCGTAAAGGGTCACGGCACCTTCGGCACGCGCCTCGGTCCGGGCACGGCCCTGGTCGGAATAGTCGCTGCGACCGCTGATGACCCCGTCGCCCGGCCCGGTCCCGACCGAGGCCAGCGGCGGGTCGGTGAAGGTCAGCGCGAATGCCGGGCTGCGCTCTCCCGGGGTGACCTTCGGATAGGTCGCGGCATTGGTTCCGGCGATGGCACCCTCGGTCGATGCTTCGTGCAACAGAGGCACATCGGCATTTGCGTCGCCCGCCATGAAGACGGGCGCATCGCCGCATTGCATCGTGGTGCGGTCGAAGACCGGCGTTCCGTGACCGTCCAGCACCAGCCCCGATGCATCCAGGTCCAGGCCCTTCAGGTTGGGCGGGCGGCCGACGGCGACCAGCACGTGGCTGAACACCTGATCCCCCGCCGCGTCGCCTGTCCAAGACAGCTTGATCCCGCCGTCAACGGCCGAGGCTGTCGTCTCCACCCCCAGGCACAGGGTCACGTCGCGCGCAATGGCGTCCTGCAGCGCGTCATGGACTACGTCGCAGCGGGCCTTGCCAAGACGGGTGCCCTGGTCGAACAAAGTGACCGGCACGCCAAGGCGACCCATCGCCTGCGCCAGTTCCAGGCCGATCGGCCCGCCGCCGATCACCGCCAGGCTGTCGGGAAGGTCTGGTAGCTCGAAGATGGTCTCGTTCGTCAGGATGCGGGGGCCGAGATCGCGGAAGGGTTCGGGGATCTGGGCCTGCGACCCAGTGGCGATCACCACGGCGCGGGCCTGCACGCGGCGGCCGTCGTCCAGCATCAGCTCGCTTGGCCCGATGAACCGGGCGCGGGCGCGCACGGCGGTGCCTTCGGGCAGGTCGTCAAAGGTTTCGCGGGTGAAGTCCACGAACCGGTCGCGTTCCGCGCGCACGCGGGCCATGACCGCCGGTCCGTCGATCACCGGGTCACCCGGATGAACGCCGAAGACGGGCGCGCGCCGCGCCGCGTGGGCCGCATGGGATGCCGCGATCAACAGCTTGGACGGCATGCAGCCGGTATTGGCGCACAGCGTTCCGCGAAACTCGGGGTCGATCAGCAGGGTCCGGGCCCCCGCCTTGCGCGCGGCGCGTTCGGCGGCGATGCCCGCGGTGCCCGCGCCGATCACGGCCACGTCGCAGGTCAGGTCGGTTTCGGCCGGGTCGCGGCGGTCGGTTGTGGGGGACATGGACACCTTGAGGGGTTGCTGTCCCCCTCAACCGACCAGACGCCCGCGCGTTCCCTTGCCCGTGTCAGATGTTCTGCGCGGCGGCCAGGCCCTTGGCGATGATCGGCCCCGTCGGGCGCCCGGTGGGCGATCCGCCCTCTGGCTCCAGCGTGATCTCGTAAAGCTGCGCGTCGGCGGGGACGGGCAGGTCCGGACCCGCCAGCGTGGTCGCGCGCGGCCCGTCCAGCACGCCCAGGGATTGCGGCCCCATCTCGCGCGAGGGCAGGGTCCAGGCCTGGATCGAGAAGCCCTGCGGCACGTCGACATCGGACACGAAGCGGATCTGCGCCGTGTCGTCGCCGTAATCCTCGATGATGGCGCGGGGCTGGCCCTGATCGTCCAGCAGCACGGCCACCACCTGCGGCGCGGGCGCGGGACGCTGCATGGCGCCGCCGAACCCAAGGACCAACCCCAGCACCAGCGAAGCGGCCAGCCCCGCCAGCCAGCGCATCGGCGCGCGGGGCAGGTTGGCCGCGACCGGGGCCACGGTCGGATCCGCGGACAGGGGCGTGGTCGGCGCGGCGTCCTGCGGCGTGCGTGCGATGATGTCCTGCAGCCGTGCTGCGAAACCCGGCGGCAGGGCCAGGGCCTCGGCCGACAGGTCCAGCGGCAGCAACTGTTCGCGCAGACGGGCGACATGGGCGGCCAGGGCCGGGTCTGCGGCGATCAGCGCCTCGAACAGCTCGGCCTCGGTCGGCGACATCAGCCCCATGACATAGTCGTCGGCAAAGGCGATCACGTCATCCTGGAACACTGAACTCATGACAAACACTCCCGCAGCGAGGCCAGGCCCCGCCGGATCCACGATTTCGCGGTGCCAAGCGGAACCCCCTGGCGGGCAGAGATCTCTCCGTGGCTGTAACCCGCGACATGCGCAAGCAGGATCGCGCGCCGCGCCGGATCGTCCAGCGCGTCCAGGCATTCGCCAAGCCGCCCCTTTCCGGCCAACAGCTTCCAGTCGTCGTCGTGGCACAGGTCCTGGCGGGCGTCCTGCATGCGCGTCAGCTCGTCCGGGGACAGGCTGGACAGGCGCTTGCCGTCGCGCAGGATCGTCAGGCAGCGGTTGCGCAGCACCGCATAGATCCAGCCGCGGGCCGTGCCCTCTCCCTGGCGCTGCTGGGCGGCCTTGCGCCAGATCAGCACCATCGCATCCTGCAGCGCCTCCTCGGCCAGGTCATGGCGGATCAGGATGCGGCGCGCGACGCCCAGCAGCTGCGACCCCTCGATGTCCAGGATCGCGTCGATGCCCTCGGGACGGCCTTCGGCACAGGCGGTCAGGGCCCGGTCAAGCTGGCGGCTGCGCTGTCTTGTGTCGTCGGTCACGAAACCTCCCCTTGTCGCACCGCCATCCTGCCGCGATCGGGGGGGCGGTTGCAACCGCGCGCGCGGTCACTTTCGGTGCGCCCGCCGAATTTGCGGGGGTCCAATTATTTTTGCATCCGGTTTCGCGGATGCCGCGTCATCGGGTCAAGGACGGCGAAGACCGCCGCCTGTGACAGAAGCTGAACCGAAAGGAACATCCCCATGTTTCGCATTGCTGCATTCTCGACCTCTGCTCTTGCGCTGTCCATTTCGGCGGCGGCTGCCGCGACCGGCGTCGGCCTGACCGACGACCGCACCCTGGTCATGTTCGATACCGAGACGCTGGAAGTCACCGGCACCATGGATGTCGAGGGCGTGGACCGCCTGCTGGGCATCGACCTGCGCCCGTCGAACAACACGCTGGTCGGCGTGACGGATGACATGCGCATCGTCACCATCGACACGGCGACCGGCGCCGCCACCGACCTGTCCACCATGGACACGCCGCTTGAGGTGGGCGACATGCCCGTGATCGTCGACTTCAACCCGATGGCCGACCGCCTGCGCTTCATGACCGGCACCACGAACCACCGCGTGAACGTGGACACCGGAGAGGTCACCGTCGACGGCAGCCTGAACTGGGTGGCCGAGGACGAGAATTCCGAGGCCAGCCCGATGATCGCCGCTGCGGCCTATATCAACAGCTATGGCACCCCCGAGGCGACCGCGATGTACAACATCGATTCGGGCCTGGGCGCATTGCTGCAGCAGACCGCCCCGAATGACGGCACGCTGGCCACCATCGGCATGCTGAACGTCGAGAACCCGGGCGAGATGATGGCGTTCGACGTCCAGACCGATGCCGAAGGCGCCAACATGGCGTGGCTGGTGACGAACAACACCATCCATTCCGTCGACCTGGAAACCGGCGCGGCCACCGCGGCCGGAGAGATCGCGGCCGATGGCCAGATCCGCGACCTGGCGGTCCTGCCCGCGATGTGACGACCCCGTGCCGGGCCCCTGCGGCCCGGCGCATCCCCTGTCCGCGGCTAGGCGATCAGCACCGGCAGCATCGACAGGACCATGATTCCCGCCATCGCCATGTTGAACAGGCGCAGCCGGTCCGGCGCGTCGATCATCCGTGCGATCCGCGCGCCCGCCACGACCCACAGCAGATGACAGGGCAGCCCCACGGCCGCGAACGCCAGCGCCACCGGCAGCGGACCGCCAAGCGCCGCGCCATAGGTCGCCAGCGCGGCCAGCACCATTGCCCAAGCCTTGGGGTTCACCCATTGGAACGCCGCCGCCTGCCACAGCCCGACGGGGCGTCCGGCGGCCTTGGCCTGCGACGGGCGGGCCTGTGCGATCTTCCACGCCAGCCACAGAACATAGGCCAGCCCCGCGGCCTGCATCACGCGCCGCAGGCCGGAATGGGCCTGCACTGCGGGGGCCAGCCCGGCGCCCAGGACCAGCACCATCGCCGCAAAGCCCAGCATGATCCCGGCCATGTGCCGCCAGCTGCCGCGCAGGCCCACCGTCGCACCCGACGCCATCAGCATCGCATTGTTCGGCCCCGGCGTGATCGTCGTGACCGCCGCAAACCCCACCAACCCGATCAGCGCATCCATTCGCCGCCTCCTGTCCTGCGTTCGTCCCATCCTGGCACGCGGGCGCTGGCGGATGTCCGCAATCCGCGCGATGATGACGGCGTTTGTGCAGGAAAGGCCCATCATGGACGCGATTGACGACAAGATCTTGCGCATCCTGCGAAAGGATGGCCGGATCACCCATCAGGCCCTGGCCGAACGGGTCGGTATGTCTGCCTCCACCTGCCAGCGGCGGGTCGAGGCGATGGAGCGGCAGGGCATCATCGCCGGCTATCGCGCCGTGCTGGGCGATGCCGCGCGACAGGTCGGTTTCGCGGCCTTTGTGCTGGTGGGTCTGGGACGGCATACCGCGCGGGTCCAACAGGCGTTCGAGGCGCGCTGTGCCGCCGCGCCGCAGGTCGTCGAATGCCACAACATCACCGGCACGGTCGAATATCTGCTGCGCGTCGAGTGCCGCGATCTGGCCAGCTACAAGCAGTTCCACCACGAGGTGCTGGGCGGCTTTCCTGACCTGACCACGATCGTCACCCATGTCATCGTCGGCACGTCAAAGGACGACCGGATGTAAGGCAGTCGTTGCATAACTCTGGTTTATCAGATGGATGTCGGATCGCTTCTCCTGAGTGCCGAGACCCAGGCTGCGAGGGTCGAGGGCATTCTCCTGGCCGACCCCGCCGTGGCTGCACTGTGGCGGATGGAGACGAGCCTTCTGGAGGCTGCCGCTTCGGTCGGGCTCGAAGGTGAGCGGATCTCCACGCAGGGGATGGTGCTGCGTCTGACCAGTGGCATCGCGATGGAAGAGGATGCCCGGGCGGCCGAGATGGCCCTGAAGGTTCTGACCGTCATCCGGCGGCCCGGCGATCCATTCAGCGCGCCGGTCGCAGCCCTGCGCCGGATCGAAGCGGCCGCCGCGCCCATCGGGCAGACACGCGACGAGGGCGATCGTCTCGAGGATGCGGAGCTGCCCCTGGTCGTGGAGGCTGGTCGCGCCTGGTTCCATGTTCCGATCCTGGCGGGATGGCGCGCGGCGGCCAGCTATGCCTTCCGCTCCCGACGCAGCAGCCCGGTGGCCGAGCGGCTGATCTTCATGGCCGTGGAGGGTGCCGCGCGTCATCTGCAGGGGCTGTCTCCTGATAAAAGGGTCGGCCGCGATGAGCTGGACGAGAGGGCAGGGGGCCTGTTGATGCCGGCAGTGGCCGGGTGGATCGTGCCGCCCTCCGTGTCGCTGACCCGCACCGGCTTGGGTCTGGTCGCCGATGACCGGGTTGGCCACGTTCCTGGAGGTCGCCACGCGGAGCCTCTCGCATGATCTTGGCCATCTGGGGACCCTGCGCCATGAGGTGACGCGTCTCTCGGCCATGACGTCGTCTGCGCATGGGCGGTCGCGCCTTGGCGACCTGATCACCTATCTGCAGACGCAGCCGGTGATCAGCTCGGCGAAGGTCATGGATCATCTCGGCGTGACGCGTCGGACCGCCCTGTCCCTGATCGGCGAGCTCGTCGATGCTGGCTGCCTCAGCAACCTCACCGCCCGCAGCACCTCCCGGTTCTGGGCGCTGCCCTCCCTGGCCGCGCGGATGGGACATGCGGGAGGGGCAGGGGCGGTTCGTGGTGGTGCGCTTGCCGGCAGCGAGAGGTCGAGCGAACGCTTGAAACAGATCGGTACGTTGGAACGAATGAAGCGAGGGTGCGACGAGGGCTAACTGGACCGGATCATGGCGGATCTCGATGCCGCGATGTCGGGGATCGATGAAGTCGTGCGCCGGGCGGGGGGTCGAGAGCGGAAAGAAGAATAGGGCAATTCAAATCCCACCTGTCTGCGTGTCTAGTGAAACTCCTGCGCCTCAACTGCTTGCTGGATCCAATGTTTGGAGAGGTGGTTTGCTGTGTCTGGCCAGTATCCTGACTTTCCAGAACTCTACTACATGTCATTACCATCAGAAATCGCATTGCCTAATGCGCTCGGGTTAAAGGCCGGCTTATCGACCCGTTTGTCGGCATCAATAATCTTTCAATGGGGCACGCTCGCTGGTGGAACAATAAGACCGGGGCTTTCCGCGGAACCCATTCTGCCAAGGGTGGTTCGTCTCTATATCAAAGGCGCGGAATGGCCGCGTGATCGTAGAGGACCGGCGTCGGCATGAAGTACGCATTGATTGGCCTGCTTGTTCTTGGGGGATGCACGACACCGCCCGTATCCGATTTTGGAACTGCTGACGAACATTTCTACAAGGGAAATGCTTGGTACATTGCCGATCGCCGAGGCCAGTTGGAGGTCGCGTTGATGGCCTCTGGCATTGAGGATCCGGAGATCGAGTATCGAGGGGCTGCCCGCGACTATCTTCTCAGCAATCAGCGCGTATGCTCGGTCAGCCCCGGTCGTCCGGGAGGAGAAGGTCGCTACCTGTTCAGCTACTCTTGCCGCTGATTGGTCATAGCGCGCACCGGTTCAGTAGAGAAGCAATAGCTCAGCCGAGTTGCTCCCCCGATACCACGCGATCTATATTTTTATCACAAAGATTATATCTAGGCTCCCCGCATGATCCGCACCATTGCCTTCGCAACATTTGCTGCGTTTCCGGTGACCCTTCCATATGCGCAAGATGTTGCACCCTATCTCGATGATCGATCGACGGCGGAAAGGGTGGTGGCATCGCTTTATAATGCTGTGAACAGGCAGGAATACCTTCGCGCACACAGCTATTTTGCCCCCAGAACTGCCCCCGACCTCTCTGCCTTCCGTGAGGGTTACGCCACCACCCAGAGCGTCCGTCTGCGCCACGGAGAGGTCATCGCCGAGGGGGCCGCTGGCACGCTGCTTTTCGCCGTTCCTGTTGCGATCGAGGCGGTGACCACCGAAGGGTCCGCCGTGTACACTGGCTGCTATCGCCTTAGCCAGGTTCAACCCGCAGCCCAGGAGCTTCCGCCGTTTCGGCCGATCGGTATCGATAGTGGAGAGCTGTCGGAATCAGACACTGCGTTCGACACCGCCATGGGCACATGCGATCTACAGTGACCTATCGGGCATGTACTACCTTATGCGTCGAGCACCAGTCGTAGTGGAGTGTTTCTCCAGGAATCCGTTTATTTTGCACCTGCCGGATTAGCCTAGACATTTGCATCTTCTTAAAGCGTTCTGCCGGTGCCAGAATTGCGGAGCAGGCCATCACAACGGCCACGCCAATTGCGGCTATCATGATCCCGGGAGTCTTCGGCACCGGCAGCAAATCTGGTGAATGCGTCTTCTCGAATTGATCGGTTCTTTCGTCATGGCTACGCTATGACCGTGGGGCCTTATCACTTAGGAGTGAACGGTTGGATTTCATGAACCTGCTGAGATCGGCCGAGCAGCTGCTCTATGAGGTCGTGTCGTGGCTGGTCTTCTATCCGCTGACCCTTTGGCGATGCCTGAAGCATCCCTTGGCCATGATCGGCTATGCCGAAAGCGAGCTGAGAAAGCCGCCCGAGGCGCAGTTCCAGGATGCCCTCAGCCCCCCGATCTTTCTGTTCCTGACCCTGGTTCTGGTGCATCTGATCCAGACGGGGGTGTTTCACCAAAGCGTCGTCCTGAGCGGCGTGCTGGGCGACACGCGCAACCTTCTGGTTTTTCGCGCGGTGTCGTTCAGCCTGTTCCCCATGCTTTTGGGTTTGCAACACGTGCGGCTGGCGGGGCAGCGCCTGTCGCGGGAGACGCTGCGCCCGATGTTTTATGCGCAATGCTATGTGACCGTACCTGCTGTGCTGGCGCTGGACGTGGCGTTGATGCTGGGACACTCGCCCGCAAGGTGGTCCGATGCGGCGGCATGGACGGTCTTTGCGGTCGGGCTGCTGTGGTATGCGGGTGCGCTGATGCGGGGGTTCATGGATCACCGTGGCATCTCGCGGGGGCACGCGCTGCGGCAGACCGCGCTGGCACTGGTCCTTGGGTCGACCAGCTTCGTGATCGCCATGCTGTTGTCGTTGCTGTCGGGACCGCTGCCTGCGGACCTGTGATGTCCGGTGGTCAGCGATCCGCCCCGGCCGGCAGATGCCCGACAGCATCGTCGGGCGGCAGGATGGCCGTCGACCAAGTGGTCGACAGGATCTGCCAGGACGGGTTCCGTTTGCGCATCTCCTCCAGCAGGCCAGGGAAATGCCCGCTGCCATAGGTGATGTAGATGTCCTGACCCGCATCGGCCGCGATCCGGTCGGCCAGTTTGCGATTGCGGAAATCGAGGACGACAAGGTTCATGTCGTTCTGGCTCTCCGCCCGCCCCAGAAGCATGGTGAACGCCCCCCGGCAGGCCGTCGCCAGAAAGTCGCGTTGCCGATCCCCCAGGCCCGACACGATGTCCAGCAGGCGGGATATCGACAGGCCGCCAGCATTCGCGCCATCAGCGGCCATGGCCTGCGCCAACTCGGGCCGGGCGGCGACCAGCCGCTGCCATTCGTCATACATCTCGGTGACGGACACGTCCGCGGAGATGATATGGGCGGGATCGATGGCGGCCTGGCGTTGCACGAAGCCCAGGAAGTCGCCCTGGAACTGCATCCCGCAGGCTTGGGCGACGCGGGCATATTGGGCGTTCAGATCTCCGTCGGCATCGACGGCAGCGTTCAACCAGGCCGTCGCCTCGGGCGTGCCTGGCAGCGTCCCCTCGAAATACAGGACATAGCCCGCGTCCCGCGCCCGGATCATGTCATAGACGACCGAGCGATAGAACTGTTCCGACCCGACATGCACCATCCCCTGGAACACCACCTGCCGGGTGCCGTCGCCAAGCGTCACGCGCGGCACGGCCAGCGGATGCAGCGCCGGTTGCAGCACCAGCCAGTAGAGAGGTGCCGCGACCAAGGTGCAGGCCAGTGCGCCGCCGACCAGCGCCGACCGCCTCCACCTGTGCCGATACGACCGGATGGCCCATTCGACCACCAGCCCCAGCCCCGCGCCAAGGGCAGCGACCGCGACCAGAACCAGCGGCGAAGCGGCCCACAGGATCGGCGCCGACAGCAGGAACAGGACCCCCAGCACGGCCCACAGCAGGGTCTGGATGCGGATGGCGGTCACAGATGGCATGGCAAATCCTCTCCTGTCAGACAGGCTCTGTCCCGATGGGCGGATGCGCGAATGCAAAGGTTGCCAGAAACCCGGACCAGTCGTTCAGGATATGCGCCCCGGTGGACACCCACAGGTTTCGCGTGACGACATAAGCCAGCGTCAACACCACCCGCGCGGACCCGATGCCGATCAGCGCCTGTGCCCAGTCCCAGTCATAGGTCGGCAGATGCGCGGCACCAAAGATCAGGGCGGACACGGCAACGCCACAGATCACGCCCGTGAAATGCGACAGCCCCCGCCTAATGACGCAGAACCACAGCGTGGCAAGGAACGGCAGGATGCCGAACACCTCTTCTCCGATCAGCTGCGGGATTGTCGGGATCAGCAGCTGTGTCAGCTGTCCTGCCGACAGATCCTGCATCCGGTCCGTGACGGGGTTCTGGCTCAGCGGCGCGACCTGCGACAGCAGCAGCGCCACGGCAAGAGAGAAGACCAGCGTCAGGACCCCGAACAGGACCATCTGCCCTATTTGTCGCAAGCCGACGCCGCCGAACATCGCCGTCCAGTGACACCCGGCAAGCACCCGCAATGTCAGCAGGGGGATGCCCAGAAACAGCAATGGCGGGACCAAACTGGCTGGAAAGGCCATCTGTGGCGATACCGACAGCACCAAAAGCGCCAGTGCCAGCGACGCCATCAGGATCAGCCAATCACGCCCTGCCAGAGGCACCGGCTTTTCGGCATAGAAGGGAAAGTCCGGTCTGTCTGCCATGCGGGATCCGCCTGTGATCGCGGGGCGGCTGATGCCACCCCCTGTTGTCCATCAGCCGTACGGGAAAAGCTCTGTCACCTTGTGCGCGTTGTCCGTCCGGCAGATGGTCATGTTCTGGCCGTTATGCGTGACGAACATCTGGATTCCCGAGCCGTCCCGGAGGGGCGCGGCGCTGACGACCTCGATGAAGGTCGGCGTGGTCGATTCCCGGAACGCCATAGCCTGCTTGCAGGCGGCAACATCTTCGGGGAAATCGGTTCGGCCGGTTCCGGTGACGCCGCCGACGCCCGTGTCATCACAGGCGACGAGGGTGAGGGTGGCCAGCAGCAGTACAGCATGTTTCATCGTCATCTCCGTTCTGTGGGGGTTATTCGACATAGACGGTCATCGTGTAGGGCGCGGTCTCGTTCCGCCGGGCGGCGTTGCGCATCAGATAGACCTCGATCAGATATGTGCCGCTGGACGGGATGGTGATCGACGTGCCGTTCCCACTGATCGAGCTGTTGTACAGCGCCTCACTGGCGCCGGGCGCGGTGACGTTGAAATACAGGCTGGAATTGCCGCTATCCAGCTGCAGGTCCAGCCGCTGTCCGGCAGACACGCCCATGGAATACTGGACGCTGTCATAGCCGCGCACCTGGCCCGTCAGGGTCGCGCCAGAGGTGCCGCGGGCAAAGCGGACCGTTTCCTGGCGGACCGTGTCCGCGAATGACGCGGTGCTGCCAAGCGTCAGCAACGCGGCCACCAAGGCGATATATCGTTTCATGAGGTTCTTCCTCTGCTGTTGACGTGAGCAAACTTCGCAACCTGCCATGCCGCGGAATGCCGCGCTGCAGATCGTCGTTTGAAACTGTTCGGTTTGGATATAGCCTGCTCCAAAGGGGTCGGGCCGGGCGGTGGAACGTGGCGGAAACGGCGATGCAAAGGTTTGTGCTGCGCGGTCCCCAGGAGGCGATCGAGCCCCGATTGTTCGACCGCACCGAGAGCTTTCGCTTCCTCGACAAGGCCGGCTGCCTGGACATCGCCAGCCTTCGGCTGCCCGACAGCCCGTTGGGCCTGGCAAGAGTGCGATCGACCGGGCACGAGATCCTGCTGGAAGAGCCGGACCGTATCTCGGTCATCCTGCCCTGGTCGGGGACGGTGACGAGCGAGGTGGATGGCGACGTCTTCCGAACCGGCGCGCATGGCGTCTTGGTCTTCGATCCCAACAGGCGCCGCACGACGGTCCAGCGGGCATCGCCAGCCGCGCCCTATATCGCCGACCTGCTGACCTTTCCCAAAGCTGATCTTCAGGAGACATGCCGCCGGAACGATCTGCCCCTGATGCTTAACCACCACCTGCTGGTGCCCAACCTTCCGGCCGTCGGGCATTTGCGACGGTTGATCAGCGCGACGCTGACCCAGTTCGAGCATGATCCCGAACAGCACGCCGCAGTGCGCACGCTGAGCCATGTCACGGCAAGCCTTGCCGACGCCCTGACCGAGATCGCCGCGGCGCTGGCGCCGCCAACGGACAGTTCTGCATCCGCCGGTCAGCGCAGGGTCAGGCTGGCCCTGGAGGTCATGGAGGCCCTTCATCCCGAGCCTGTCAGCATCAGCGACATCTGCAGTCGGCTAGATTGCAGCGCACGGTCCCTGCAACTGGCATTTCTGGAATACGGGCTGCCGTCGCCGCACGACGTCCTGACCCACATCAGGCTCGATCGGGCACGCAGCTATCTTCTGGAGGGCACCATGAACGTGACCCAGGCTGCAACCGAAGCGGGCTTTGTCCATATGAGCCGGTTTTCCGGATTGTATATGCGCGCGTTCGGCGAATACCCCATACGGACTTTGGGAAGCCGTCGGTCTGAACATTAGACCATCATGGATCGACCGACCGATCTGCACGGCAAACTCCGGTGGCAATGGCTGGATGTTAGGGTCATTAACCCCCCTGTCTATCCACATCGCGAATATCGCGCTTAATATGTTCGATTGATTTGAGTTTGATCTCGGTGCAGCGCCACCCGCTTGACAAGCCGCGACCGGCGTGGAATGCCGACAAAAACCATAAGGAAATAGC
>NZ_VDDC01000041.1:0-33906 GCF_006239215.1 Paracoccus haeundaensis | reverse complement strand
CAGGGACAGCTGGCGAGCCATGTGATTCTCCTAAACATGTATTTCTTATGCATCTATACGGCGCTATACATGCAAAGAAAATACTTGTATTCATGTCCTATGAAATTGAGCCGTTACACCGACTATGCCCTTCGTGCGTTGATCTATCTCGCAGCGAGCGACGGCGGGCTGGTATCGATCCGCCAGATCGCCGAGGCCCATGACATTTCCCAGAACCACCTGATGAAGATCGTTCAGGACCTCGGGATCGCAGGATTTATACGGACCACCCGAGGCAGACAGGGTGGACTGCAACTGGCGCGCCCGGCCATCGAGATCACCATCGGCCAAGTCGTCCGACACACCGAAGGCGACGACCCCCTGGTGGATTGCAGCACATGCCGTATCTCCCAGGGCTGCGGGTTGCCTGCCGTGATCTCCCAAGCGAGAGAGGCGTTCATGGGTGTTCTGGACACCTGTCGCCTATCAGATGTTGCTCGGATGCCCGGCGCGTTTCAGCATCTGTTCCCGGTTCAGAGCCGTTCATAGGGCCACGCTTTCGTAGCCATCTGCGCCGATTTCGGGCGTGCCAACAATCGTGCATTTCTTCCGAGATATCCGGTTACCCACCGTTCTGATCGCTGCATTGCCGGCTTTAGGCCGGTCAGTCGGCTCAACATCGCCAGCAGACCGCAAAGAAATACTGGATCTTCGGCGCGCCCGCCAATTGTTGGACAGTTCGTGATGTTGCCGTCAATTCGCAAGGCTGGATCTCGACAGCGCGGCGATCAGATCAGTTCGGGTCACGATGCCGACGATGCGACCTCCCGAAATGACAGGTACTGCATCGCATTTCCCGTCCGCCATTTGCGGTAACAGCGCAGCGATTGGCTTGTCGGCCGACGCGGTGGGGCCATCTTGTTCCATGATCTGACTTGCCCGTGACGGAGCGCGGCTACTCTGTGCACGAGCGCCTCGAATACGTTCCAGCCATTCCGGATGGCGAAACCGCGCGCCACCGAGCAAATGACGCTGGTAGATCACTCCGAGGAAATGCCCCCCAGCCTCGACCACGGGTAATGCAGTGAACTCATGCCGGAGAAACAAGGCTGCGATATCGTGCAAGGAGGTGGTCGGACCGACCGTGATCAAATCACGCGACATGATATCCGAAACTTTGGTGTTGCCGGTTCGCTGTCCTGCAGACGTGACTTCAGCTGCTGCTATGAGGCGAGCCAGATCTTCGACACCCAGGTTCAGCGACTGTCGATAGCGAGCCAGGATATTCACCAGATCATCTTCAGACAGGCCAAGGCGTTCGCTTGCGACATGATCAGATGTGCCCTGTGGGTTGATCTGTTCGAACTGGCGAAACGGATAATGGCGCCCGGTGGCCCGCCCATAGAGGACACCCACAACGACAAGGATCGCGGTTCCAAGGGCAACCGGGCTCAAGGCGAACCACAGTCCGCTCTCCTGGGCCAGATCAGGGCTCATGGCCACGGTCATCGCGACTGCGCCACCGGGCGGATGAAGGGCGCGCAACGTGATCATGATCGCAATGGCGGCACCCACTGCCCCGGGGATCCGCAGGACGGGGTCGGAAAGTGCAGCACAAACGGCGATGGCGACAAAGGCAGAAGCCGTGTTTCCGACCACAGCAGACCATGGCTGCGCCAGCGGACTGCTGGGTACTGCAAAGATCAACACGGCGCTGGCCCCGAATGGCGCGATCAGAAAGAGCCCCAGATGGACATCTGCAGACGCAGCCAGGACGAATGCGCCCGCCACGACCAAGCCGATCAATGCCCCCAACCCGGCGCGCAACGCCTCCTTCGGGTTGCCCACGGGTATCGCGGGACCCAGGGATCGAACTAAGCGCCGGATCATGTTGGCCTGCCCTGTTTTCGGTCATGTCGGTGCGCCGTGCTTACTCTTTGAGCAGACCTGCTGGCAAGTTGAACACCTGCTGCTCTGCGCATGACCATAGATCCCTAGCTGCGATCAGCCCATGGGCGCCGACCTCGGCCGCCCCGTCAGGTCAAACGACCACGATAGGCTTCACTCGATGTCCGGCAAAAGCGCGGTCAGAAATCCAAGAAACAGCAGCAGCGAGAGCGCGTTGAACACCTGCTGCATGCCGACCAGATCGGCGATCCCCCCAAGGGCGGCTGCGCCAAGCGCCCCGACCCCGAACGCAAAACCGAAGACGAAGCCGGACACCATGCCGACCTTCTGCGGCATCAGCTCCTGGGCGTAGACCACGATCGCTGAGAATGCCGACGACAGGATCAGGCCGACGAGGATGCTGAGGACGATCACACCCCAGAGGTTTGCGTGGGGCAGCAGCAGTGCGAACGGAAGCGCCCCGACGATGGACACCCAGATCACCCTCCTCCGGCCGATCCGGTCCCCGATGGGACCACCGAAGAATGTGCCGACGGCCACGGCGCCCAGAAAGACGAACAGGATGGTCTGGGCCTGACGGATCTCCATCCCGAACCGTTCGATCAGGAAGAAGGTATAGTAGCTTTTGAAGGTCTCGATGTAGACGAACTTGCTCAGCAGCAGGGCGCCGATGACGGCGAACGCCAGGATTAGTCGCGGGCGTGACAGTTGCGGGCCCTCGGTCCGTGGGGTTCCGGCCGACTTTAGCATCTTCTGGTGATTGGCGAACCAGCCCGCGATCCGGATCAGGATCACGAACCCGATCACGGCAAGCAGGCCGAACCACACCGTGCTGACCTGCCCCAAGGGCAGAACGAACAGCGCCGCGGCAAGTGGCCCGAGGGCGGTCCCGGTATTGCCGCCGACCTGAAAGCTGGATTGCGCGAAACCGAACCTGCCGCCCGAGGCCATGCGGCAGACGCGCGAGGCCTCAGGGTGAAACAGTGCCGAACCGATGCCAAGCACCGCAGCAGCCGCGAGCAGGAGTGCGAATGAGTTGGCCAGTGCCAACATCACGACGCCCACCGCCACCACCGCCATGGACACTGCCAGCATGTAGGGTTTGGGCCTGAGATCTCCGTACAGACCCATGATCGGCTGCAGAAAGCAGGCCGTGATCTGCTGCGCCAGCGTCAGCAGTCCCAGCTGAAAATAGCTGAGCGCGTACTCCGTCTTCAGTACCGGATAGAGCGCTGGCAGCAGGAACTGGATCAGGTCATTGATCAGATGCGTGCCGCTGACGGCCAGGATCACCGAATAGGAGGTCGGCATCAGAAGTGAACGGTGGGCAGTCATGGCGGTCCCGATCTGCAGGAAAATGGAAGAGGTATCGATCTGCCCAACGGTCGGGGCATCACGCCCCTTATGACCGATGTCGCGGAGCCTTACGCGCGAGATAAAACACCGCTATCCAGTAGAAAATCTGCAGGATCAAAATGTCGATCTCCCCCAGAACGCTGCCGCCACTGAATGCGCTTCGCGCCTTCGAGGTCTCCGGGCGCCATCTGAACTTCCGTGCGGCTTCCGAGGAGTTGGGCGTTACGCAAGGTGCGGTCGCGCAGCAGGTTCGGCTTCTGGAGGATCATCTGGGCCTTCCGCTGTTTCACAGGCTGCCCCGTGGTGTCGCGCTGACGGGACAGGGAAAGGCGTACCTTGCTGACGTATCGCGCGCCTTCGCCTTGCTGAGCGCTGCCACCGACCGGCTGCAGCATCGTGCCGATGCGGTCACCATCAGCGTCACGCCGACCTTCGCGACCCGGATGCTGATCCCGCAGTTGTCGGCCCTGCAGGCGGCGCTTCCATCGGTGGAACTTCGCACCGTGGCGACGACCAGTATCTCGGATTTCGACCGCGATCAGGTCGATCTTGCCGTCCGTGAAGCGCGTCCCCCTTTCCCGTCGACATTGGAGGCCCGCTTTCTGTTCCCGCAAGAGCTTGTCCTGGTGGCAAGCCCGCACCTGCCGGGCGTGTCCTCATCCGAGACGGTGCCCGGTCAGATCGCCGACTTTCCGCTTCTGCATGACGGCTACGACTACTGGTCGAGATACTTTGGGACCCATGCCAAGGTGCCGGGTGCGGTGTTCAACCAAACATCTCTGGCGCTGGACGCGGCGCTGGCAGGTCAGGGGATCGCGATCGCTTGCCGCGCCTTTGTCGAGGCGGATCTGGATGGAGGGCGCCTTTTGCACCTCGGCGACGCCGGGTTCGATGCTGAGACTGGATTCTACCTGGTGCGGAAGCGGTCATCCCCGTCCGGAAGTGCCGTCGATGCCGTCTGGTCCTGGTGCATTGACAGGTACGGCAGCGGGTAGGGTCCTCTCAACTTGAACTTATAAGACTAGCATCCCGGAAATAGTCCCCCGGTGAAATTAGTCCTGACGTGTTGGGCGGGCAGAAACAGGTTTGTCAATTTCCATTCGTATCTGAGCCGCATATGGAGTGAACCGGAAGGGTTGGATTGAAGTAAGCAGCTATCGACCTCAATCGCCAACTCCTGCAAATAGGCGTCGGCAGAGCACACGTGCTATCATCAAAACATACAAAAATTTCCGGTGGATTTAAGTTTGCTGAGAATGGTTCAGGATATATCCGACAACAGCTGGTAATTGAGCCTTGACCATATCAGGACCGGTTTGGACTTTATGACCACACTTCTCTGCCGCAATGAGCCAGGCGGTCATAGGAGGGTCAGGGACAATATCTGCCACAAGGCAGCTCTGCGGAAGTGTCTCCAACGGCCATGGATGTGCTGCGTCCCCGCCCATCCCGACTGGTGTCGCATTGCAGATCAAGGCGCAGTTAAAATTGTCAGGCAGTTCCGTCAAGACCGGCACCTTGGGGAAAAGTTCTTTCAACTCAGAAAACAGCGTTTCGGCCTGCTTTGGTCGTTGATCGCGTAAGACGAGGCGTGCTGTCCCAGCTTCCAGCAATGCAAATGCAATTGCCGAACCTGCTCCACCTGCGCCGATCAGGTGAATGTCCTTACCCAAGGGATCAAATCCGTTAGATCGGAGCGCTGCTACGAACCCGGCGCCGTCAGTGATATCTCCTGACAAGCGGCCGTCAGGTTCCCGTCGGATCACGTTACAGGCGCCCACCATCCGTACCGCTCTCGACGCATGATCTACGGCGGCGGCGGCGGCTTGTTTATGGGGATAAGTGATGACTGCACCGCAGCAGTTCGCCCATCCTCGAATTGCCTGTAATGTTACAGACAGGTCAGCAGACGACACCCTCATTGGGACCATGATGATATCCTGCCCGTTCGCAGCAGCCCACTCCTGAAACACGGTGGGTGTCTTGACCTGGGCAATGGGATCCCCAAGCATCACGATGAACCGGGTCGCGCCAGTCACGGGGATCATGACTGACCCCCATGAACGGCTTGCCACCCCCGGCCCGCGGCGCGACGTACGGGGCCAATCTGCGCCAGGATCATCGTCACTACGATGGCACAAAGGACTGCTGAGATCGGTCGGGTGAAGAAGCTGGAGAAATTGCCGTCTGCCAGCGTCAATGCCCGCCGAAGGTTGCTGTCTAGGATGGTCCCCAAAACAATGCCCAGAACCAGCGGCGCCATGGGATAATTCATGAGCCGGAGTCCGAAGCCAATCACCCCGAAGGCCACGACCACCCAGATGTCGAAATAGCTGGACTGGATCGCATAGGGTCCGACCAGGCACAGTACGGCCACCACTGGCATCAGCCATGTGTCTTTGACCTTGAGGACCATGATCATCAGCCGCGTAAGGCTGAGACCGAAGATGAGGATACCGAGCGTCGCGACAAAAAGCATTGCAATGATGTTGTAGATCATCTGAGGATCCGTGGTCATCATCAGCGGGCCGGGCTGTGCACCGTGGATGATCAGCGCGGCCATCAGAACAGCGGCGACGCCAGACCCAGGAATGCCCAAAGTCAGGACCGGGATGAGTGCACCGGGAACGGCCGCGTTGTTACCAGTCTCTGCCGCGGTCAACCCCTCGACCGATCCGCGTCCAAACTCTTCAGGGGTTTTCGACATGCGCTTTGCCAAAGCATAGGATCCCCACGCGCCGATATCCTCCCCCACACCGGGCAGCAGGCCCACGAACGTTCCCAGGATACCAGATCGCAGGATGGTCCAGCGCAGTGCTATGACCTGCACGAGGCGCGGCACGATCCGATCCGAGGCGTCACTGATCGAAGCATTCGCCTTGCTGCGCAGTACATACAGAACCTCGGCGAAACCGAACGCACCGACCATGGCCGGCAGCAGCTGGATACCGCCCGTCAGTTCAGGAAACCCAAATGTAAATCGAGGGTAACCATAGGCCGGTTCCTGCCCGGTCATGGCGACCAACAAACCCAGGATACCCGCAATCCAACCCTTGATCGGATCGCTCCCAGACAGGCTGCCCGATAGCATCACCCCGGCCAAGGCCAGCCAGAAAAACTCATAAGCACCAAAGGACAAGGCAAACTCGCCCAAGGGCGGCGTGATGATCGCAAGCAGGAAGATACCCACTAACGTGCCAAGAACCGACCCGATCGTGGCCAATCCCATTGCCTCTCCGGCTCTGCCCTGTCGAGCCAGGACATAGCCGTCCAGCGCGGTAGCCGCCGAAGAGGGCGTACCGGGAATGTTCAAGAGGATCGCGCTACGGCTGCCGCCGTAGATGGCCAGGACATAGGTGCAGATCAGGATCAGGATGGCATCGAATGCCTCCATGTGAAGCGTCATCGTCGTCAGCAACGCCAAGCCCATCGTGGCGGTCAGTCCGGGTAGTGCGCCTATGATCAGCCCGCCCAGACAAGCGGCGGCGGCTAGCGCCAACGTTTGGGGGTTCAGGATATTTGCAAAGCCCGTCAGCAGCAGCGGCATGAAATCGAACATGGGACCCTCAGGGCAAACGGACGAAAAAGATCTGTTCGAACAGGGACTGGATCACGATGGCAGTGATTGTCGCCAGCAGCAGGGCGCCACCAGCGGTCTTCAGTCGCTGCTGCATGGATTTTTCAGCCCAGTTGAAGACTGTCACGAACAGGGTAACGAACAGTATTGTGCCAGGGATAAACGGCTGACGGAGTGCCAGTGCGGCAGCATAAGCAACCATCAGAACCAGCGCGACCATCGCTCGACCATTGGAAATGGGACCTTCGGGGGCGTCAGGAGCGTAGGCATCGCCGCCACGACTGGCGCGCAGGGCTAGGGATCCGCCCAGCAGTGCCAGAGCACCGCCCAGCAGCATCGGGACGAAGCCTGGTCCGGTCAGCGTCGTGGCACCCAGGTTGCGCGGTATAGGCATTCCCGAAGAGTGAGCAATGATCGCCCCACCAAGAACAATCCAGAACAGCCCGGTCCAGCGGTCTGCCCTGTTTGTTTCGACAGGGGTTATGGGGGTGGTCATGGTCGAGCCTTCCGTTCGGCAGTGACCGCCGGGCGCAAGCCGCGCCCGGCGCAGAGGCTATGATTACGGATGGCCAATATCAGGGCCGCGGGATACCAGCCTCATCCGGGGACATCGTGGTCGTGCCATCATCGTGCATCTGCCATGCCGTTGCGGCGACGGCTGACCGCGCCATCTCCATCGCCTCTTCGCCGTGCATGGGGCTGAAGATCGAGCCATTCTCACGGGCATAGGCTTGCAGGTCCTCGGAGTTGGCAATCTCCGTTTCCCAAACTTCGGTCATGCGGTCCAGAACCTCCTGAGGGACGTCCTTTGGAAGGAAGACACCCACCTGGATGGTGACGCCGGGAGCCGAAAAATCAGGATAGAACTGCGTGATGGGCGGAATGTCGTCGATGCCCTCGATCACCAGCGGCTGGTCCGCCAAGACAGCGAGAGGCGTGACGCGGCCGCCTTTGATCATTGCCGCTTGACCTGGTCCGGACTGGGTTGTGGCCATCACTTCGCCCGAGACGACAGCGACCATCGTCGGGGCATCGCCGTCGTAAGCAACAGCCCTGAAGTCTCCTCCGACATGAGATTGGAACGCTTGGATCGCCGAATAGGCTGTCGAGGGAATGCCCGAGGTGCCGACGGTCAGATCGCCGGGGTTCTCGTTCATGAAAGCTGCCACATCCTCCGGGGTCTTCAGATCGCTCCCCTCGCCAACGCTGAGGACCGGTGCGTTCAAAACGGCGATGAACAGGTGCCAGTCTTCCAGATCTGTGTCCAACAGCCCCTGGACTTTATAAGTGCCCAGATCCTGCACACCACCCGAGGCCCAGGTGTATCCGTCCGGCTCGGAGTTGATGACGGCGTTCGTGCCGACCGTGCCACGTGCGCCCGTCTGATTGACAACGGTGACCGGAACCTCCAGCGCATCCGATACCTCGCCTGCCAGAATGCGCATGATGGCATCTGTTGCACCGCCCGCGGCCCAAGGCACGACGATCTGGATGGGCTCAGATGGCCAGGCCTCCTGTGCTGCAACCGTTTCCACGGATACACCAAAGCCAAGCGCCGCGATGCCTGCCGACAGCAGAAAACTGCGTTTGTTCATTTCGAATCTCCTCCCCTACAAACCCTTTCGGGTATTTGTAACCGGTTACAACATGAACCACATTGATCTCATCCGTCAAGTCCCAGGAAAGGATGAAAGCAGGTGGGTTGTGGTACTGGATGAGAACTCAGTCTTGCGGGGCGGGTCCAGTGGTGCTCCGCACGACGATCTCGCTTGGGATCCGGGCGCCACTAACAGACGTCTGGCCCTCCAGCATATCAACGATCAAGTCAGCAGCCAACTTGCCTACGCGGTCCGATGCCACGCGAACGGTTGTGATCGGCTGCGGCAATTCTGACATCAGCTCGGTGTCGTCATATCCTACGATCGACAGATCCCGAGGCAGCACGATATGCATTTCTGCCGCCTCCAGGACCGCACCGATCGCCAAAAGTGCGTTACCGCAAATGATAGCTGTGGGCCGGGGCGATGTTGCCAGCACCTGACGGAGCAACTTGCGGCCCTCCGCGATGGACCACTCCCCCTCAACCATGGCCTGCGGGGGGATCGCAAGGCCGTACCGGGCCAGTGCATCACGTACGCCGTCGCGCCTGGCGGCTGCACGGTCATTGTTACGATTGGTCTGTGCGATCATTCCAAAACGGCGATGCCCCAAAGACACCAGATAATCGACCATCTCAGCCATCGCGCGCGCGTTGTCAGGGCCCACGCAGGGGATTGCCGAGTCCGCGTCGAACACGAATGAGTTTATATAGGGGATGCTCAGCCGCCGCAGAAACTGCTCATAGTCCTGGGATCGTGTGCTGCCGACCAGGATCAGCCCGTCAACGCCGCGTTCCACCAATTTGCGCGCCTGGACCAGTTCCAGTGCCGCGTCATACCGCGACCGCGCCAGCAGCAGCAGGTAATTGCGTGCCGCGAGTGCGTCCTGCATGGCGTCAATGGCACGGGCGAAATCACCCACACCAAGTGCAGGAAAGATTGCGCCAATTGCACCTGTGCGGTTTGACGACAATGCACGCGCTGCGGCATTCGGCACCCAACCCAGTTGATCGATCACCATCAGAACCCGTGTGCGCAGACCCTCTGACACGCTTTCGGGGTTGTTCAGGACGCGTGAGACCGTTGCGGTCGACACCCCTGCGACCGCTGCGACCTGCCGCAAGCCCGTGGACTTGCGGCTCGCCTGTGGATTTGTGGTCGACTGATCGATCTGCTTGTCCATCCTGCCTCTCGGATCGCTGCAGCGGCGATCTTACGCGGCGCAGCCTCGGAAGGCGAGAAGTCAGCCGGGAAAGGCCACGACGGTTTGACGCTGCGCACCAAGGCCATCAATGCCCAGGTGCATCTCGTCGCCGGCCTTAAGGAAGACATTGGGGGCCATGCCCAGTCCGACGCCCGGCGGAGTGCCTGTCGTGATGATGTCGCCAGCTTCCAGGATCAGGAACTGGCTGACATAGGACACGATGTGAGCAATTGTGAAGATCATCTTCGACGTGTGTCCGGTCTGTGTGCGCGTGCCATTCAGATCCAGCCAAAGCCCCTTGTCCTGCGGATTCTTGAATTCGTCCGGGGTCACCAGCCATGGGCCGATCGGGCCAAAGGTCGGGCAGCATTTACCTTTAGTCCACAACCCTTCCCGCTTCAGCTGGTATTCGCGCTCTGAGACGTCATTGCAGATGAAATAGCCCGCAATGGCATCTGCTGCCTCTGCCTCGGAAATCCGATAACTGCGCTTTCCGATCAGCAGCGCCAGTTCGACTTCCCAATCGGCCTCGACCGAACCGGGCGGAAGGATCACGTCGTCATACGGGCCGACAATGCAGGAGGCGGCCTTGTTGAACAAGATCGGCTCCTTGGGGATGGGCGCTCCGGTTTCCTCAGCATGGTCGGTATAGTTCAGGCCGATCGCCCAAAAGGTTCGAACATCGCCCACACAAGGGCCGATGCGCGGGCTGTTGTCGACGCGCGGCAACGTTGCGGGGTCTATGCCGCGCAGGGTGTCCATCAGCCCTGCCTCAAAGGCACGGCCAGTGATGTCAGCGACATGGCCCGACAGGTCTCGCAGTTGCCCCTGCGAGTCGATCATTCCGGGCTTTTCCTGCCCCGGCGCGCCGTAACGAACAAGTTTCATCTGCAGACCTTTCTAAGTGGTGGAGACTGCGTCGGGGCAGTCCATCAGAAAATCGAGACAGTAGAGTCCCCGCATCAGTGGTTCGGTCCCCATCGTTGCTGCAATGGCCGCATCACTTGCCGCGCCGTTCGACACTGCCGCGACTCTTTCGGGAACAGCGCCTTCGATCAGCAGGATCAAACCAGCGGACTGATCCGGCCGGTCCCGCATCCGCGCTTCTTGCGTGACCGGAACACTATCGTGGGCCTGCTCCAGCAGGTGGACGGCACAGACATCCGGGCTCTCGGCAATCCGTGCCACCAGGCGACGCAGTGCGGGCGTCACCTGCCCGGAGAGTTGAAGGGTCAGCATTGCCCTGCCGACTCCGTGCCCGAAGCTGTCAACGACCCGGCATAGGGTTCGAGAGGTATCGGTAAAGTGCGGCACGATGGACTGCGTCCAGTCCGACGGTTGGTTCAACCGCGCCAAGTATGTCTCTGACGACAACACCTGAGCATCGTCTACCTCATAGAAATTGAAGTAGGCCGGATGGCCTTCCAGGGCAACGTAACGTCGAGCCCTACGAAATCCGGGAATGGAGAGGCGCTCGGGAATATGTTCGGTAACATGCCACCGGATGAATTCGGCATCCTGTCCGGGTGCGATGCCATTCCAGATCGCAAGTACGCCTTTGCCGCACAGGGCCGTCATGCCGGCGTACCGCTCGTCTGATGGAGTTTCCGCGCCCATCGCATCACATGGGTCCCAACCGCAATCAGTTCATTGCGCTGATTTGTGCACTCCATCTTGGCGAGGCTTTTTCCGCCCTCGCGATCGATTTCAACAACCTCATATGTGGTCGTCACTGTGTCACCCAAGAAAGTAGGGCGCAGGAAGCGGATCTTGTCGTAGCCCGCGGATACCGGGAAATCCTCAAGATCGTCCTTGTGGATAATATGGGCAATGGACAAGGTTGAAACCGTTGACATGTATCCCACGATCAGAGCCCCGTGCGCGATGCGCGATCCCAGGGACGACTTTTCCCGCATATACTGCTCGTTGATGTGCGTGTCGCTGAAATCACCGGTCAAACCGGCGAACAGAGTGACGTCCACCTCTCCGACAGTTTTGGCAAATCTGAACTTTTCGCCGATCTGCACATAATCCAAACCTGACATACCCATCCAGAACACTCCTCGGCTTCATTTATGGCAGCACCGTCCGGCACCACACATCATACGGTTGATGTTGCACTTGTAACCGGTTACAATTGGCTTCATAAGAAGTCAACTCCATCCTGATAAGAGGTCCGACGTGAAGTTCATCACACCTGCCCAAGCCGCTGACCTCGTCGGGGCGGAAAGTTCTCTCATTGCCAGCGGTTCGGGTGGCGGTCATGCTGTTCCCGAGGCGCTTTTGGCAGCGTTGGGTGAGCGTTTCCGCCAGACCGGCGCGCCGAGCGGGCTAACCCTGACGCATGTCGTAGGCATCGGAGATCGCAAGGATCGGGGAGCGGCACACCTAGCTCAGCCCGGCATGGTACGGCGGCTCATTACCAGCGCCCTCGTTGATGCGCCCGCGTTTATCCCAATGGCGCTGGCTGACCAGGTCGAGGCGTATACATTGCCTCAGGGCGTTCTGTCGCAACTGATGCGCGACATGGCTGCCGGCCGCCCCGGCCTGATCACCCGAACCGGCCTGCATACCTTTGTGGATCCAAGGCAGGATGGTGGGCTGCAGGGAGGCAGGATGTCAGAGCCGCGGGTTGAGGTAATTCAGATCGGCGGGCAGGATTGGCTGCGCTTCCTTCCGTTCCAGATCGACGTGGCATTCCTGCGCGGGACCACCGCTGACGAGGACGGAAACATCTCGATGGAGCAGGAAGCAATTCCTGGTGAAATGCTCTCCACAGCACAGGCAGTCCGCCGGATGGGCGGCAAGGTGATCGTCCAGGTCAAGCGCGTGGCGCGCAGCGGCGCGCTTCGTGCGCGCGATGTGCGGATCCCAGGAATATTGGTCGATCACGTCGTGGTCGTGCCGGAGCAGAGCCAGACCTATGCGACCGATTACGATCCATCTTACTCCGGGGAGCTGCGCGTGCCGTTAAACCGCATCAAGCCGCTTGAATTCGGGGCGCGCAAGATCATCGCCCGCCGCGCCGCGATGGAGCTGCGTCCCGGCGCCGTCTGTAACATTGGCGCAGGTATCTCCACCGGCATTTCCACTGTGGCGGCCGAAGAAGGCATTCTGGACAGTATCACGCTCACCAACGAACAAGGCTTTATCGGCGGCGCGCCCCTTACCGGACCGGACTCGGGAGCAGCGCAGAATTGGTCCGCAATGGTAGACCAGCCCTATCAATTCGACTTTTACGACGGTGGCGGTATTGACGTGGCATTTCTCAGCTTTGTCGAGGTCAACGCACAAGGCGATGTGAATATCAGCCGGTTCAACGGTACGATCGTCGGCATCGGCGGCTTTGTGAACATCAGTCAGAACGCCAAGGAAACTGTCTTCAGCGGGACGTTCACGGCCGGGGGGCTGGATATTGCCTGTGAGGACGGTACCCTCCGTATCGTGACCGAGGGTCGCCATCGGAAATTCTGCGATACCGTTCAGCAGGTTTCGTATTCGGGGCCGTTCGCCGCATGTGAGGGGCGGAAGGCCCTGTTCGTGACCGAGCGTGCCGTGTTCAGACTTGCCGATGGCCGTTTGACGCTTGAGGAAATCGCTCCTGGAATTGACCTGGATCGCGACATTCTGGCTCACATGGACTTTAAGCCGGATCTCATCAACCGTCCCAAACTGATGGACAAGAGGCTGTTTGCGACACAGCCGATGGGTTTGTCAGAAGCTGATGTCTTCCAGAGAATAGGTGCCTGCGAGGACTAGTTTGACCCCTGATGTAGGGACTGCGGGACGCTCCATACGTTGAATCATGGACCCTTCAAGAAGCATCGACAGGTCGGCGTGGGCCGCAAAATGGCCTGGAAACCAGCTTTTGCTTCTTGATCCCACCCGTCTACCTTACAGGAAATCGCTAGTCAAAAGGCGGCAAGTTCTACTTTGATGCGCCCGGCATTCCGAAAGCGCCTCAGTTGCTCTAGCTTTTCATTATCTTCTTTGGCTTCCTTGGACAGACGGTCGGTCACCATTCGATTAAACGCGTCAGCACGTGCAACAAGCTTGGCGATCACGGTATGAAGGGCTTCCGCCTCTTCGCGCTCCTGGAGCGTATATGGCTTGGCATCCACGTCGAAAAGCCTGCGCTCTTGATACGCGGCTTCCTCCAAGGCACTTTTAACTCGCATTCTTACAGATTGCCCGACGGGGATTTCATCAGTCACTAAGCGTCCCTCTCGTCGCCAATGCTACCAAACCTTATCAGCAACTCTGCTCGCAGAGGAGTTATCCGGAGCGATTAGGCGCCGCAACCATGTGTAAGGGGGCAGGGCAAGTCTCAGGATGACTCCACAGTCATGCATAAGCGCCATTATTGACATTCAGGCGCCATTTACTGGTTTGCGTATGAGCTTCGTCAGGCTCTCACGCCAATGTACGGCCAAATTTACAGCTTTGGAACGGCCTCGAGAAGCTGCCGCGTATATGTGTCTTTGGGTGCGTTGAATATCTCGTCGGTGGCCGCTTGCTCGACGACCTTTCCCGCCTGCATGACTAGAATATGGTCGGCTATATGCCGCACGACCGACAAGTCGTGAGAAATGAAGATATAGGCCAGCCCAAGGCGCGATTGCAGGTCCAGCAGAAGATTCAGGATCTGCGATTGAATTGAGACATCCAGTGCCGACACGGCCTCATCGCAGATGACTGCCTGCGGCTCGAGCGCAAGCGCGCGTGCGATGACGATGCGTTGTTTCTGCCCTCCGGAAAATTCGCGTGGCAGCTTTCCCGCAGCTGAGTGGGGCAAGCCGACCAGGTCCAGCAATTCCATGACACGTTCGCGTCGGTCACGGGCCGTCCCGATCCGGTGAATCTGTAGCGGCTCGGCAATGCTTTCCGCGGCAGACATGCGCGGATTGAGCGCCGAAGCCGGGTCTTGGAATACAATCTGCAGTCGCCGCATCGTTGCCATGCGTTCGGTCGGTGACATCTGCGTGCGGTCACGTCCGTCAATCAGGATTTGACCAGCGGTCGGTTCCTGCATGCCCATCACCGCATAACCCGTCGTGGATTTGCCGCTGCCCGATTCACCGACGATGGCGACAGTCTTGCCGGGCATCAGATCAAAGCTGACCCCGTCCACGGCACGCACATGATCCGTCACCCGGCCAAGGAGACCGCTGCGGATCGGGAAGTGCACCTTGAGATCACGAACCGAGACAATGGGGGGGCTCATGTCAGCTCCGTGGCGATACGGTCGTGATGCCAGCAGGCAGTGTCGTGACCGGGTTCGACTTGACCAAGCGGCGGCGCTTCGATGCGACAGCGATCGGTTGCAAGCGGACAGCGGGGATGAAACCGACATCCCTGGGGCCAGTCGCGGATATCAGGAACTGCCCCGGAAATGGCAGGAAGAGCGACCTTGCGTGGGCCATCCAGGCGCGGAATGGTCCGTAAAAGCATTGCTGTGTAGGGGTGGCGCGGTTCGGCAAAGACCTGCGTCACGGCACCTGCTTCCACGATCCGACCGGCATACATGACGGCCACGAGGTCCGCACTTTCCGACACGACCCCCATGTCATGGGTGATCAAGAGCACTGCGCTGCCGGTTTCGCGGCGCAGATCAGACATGAGGTCCAGGATCTGCTTTTGGATGGTCACATCAAGCGCCGTCGTAGGCTCGTCCGCGATCAGCAGCATCGGGCGACGGATCATCGCCATGGCGATCATGACTCGCTGACACATTCCGCCGGATAGCTGGAATGGATACTGGCGTGCACGAACGTCAGGGCGATCGATGCCGACCCTGACCAGCATGTCCTGCACGCGGGCATCGACGTCGGCAGAGGAGGTTTTGGACGCCCGACCCAGTGCCTCCGCGATCTGACGTCCGACTGGCATCAACGGATCCAGCGATGCAACCGGCTCCTGAAAAATCATCGCTAGGCGATCACCGCGCAGACGGTTCATCTGCCGTTCCGACAGTTTGTCGATCCTGGCGCCTTCAAGCGTGATCTGGCCGCCTGATTGTTGCGCAGCATCCGGCAAAAGCCGGATCAAACCAAGGGCCGTCATGCTTTTGCCACAACCAGACTCGCCAACCAGCGCCAAGGTTTCGCCTGCCGCGATGGCCAGCGTGGTACCATCAACCACTGGGTTTCCGCCAATCTCGATGCGCAGGTCGGTGCAGGACAGTACAGGAACCGCTGTACCCCGCCCTTCCACGATCATGTTGCCTCCAAGTCGACAGAAACAGCCGCGGACCAGGGGTGATTGGGATGAACCATCCCTTGGATACGTCCGTCCGGGTGCCGTTCCACCGCGCTTGGGATTGCAAACTGCACCGGGTAGAGGATGTCGTCTACTATGTCGACATCATGGTTTCGGGCGACCAGACCAGCAGTTTGCTCCGGCGCCCGACGGTCGACCCGGATGCGGGGCTCGGATGCGTCCAGCCGGGGATGGGAAAGCGCCTTACCCAAGTCCATCCCATGGCGCAGACGAAATGCCAGCAACTGCGCGATGGCAGGCATGATCTGACGTCCGCCAGCGGCACCCAAGGCCAGAACCCCACCGGTGTCCGTCTCGACCAAGACGGGGCACATGTTGGCCAAGGGCTGTGCACCCGCCGCCAAAGCGTTCGGCGTGCCGGGGCGCGGATCGAACCACATCATGCCGTTGTTCAAAAGCACTCCCGTGCGCGCCGATGTTACCTTGGACCCAAAGCGAGACAGCAGGGTATTGGTCAGCGAAACAGCGTTGCCCTGCGCATCGACGACGGACAGATGCGTGGTGCATCCCGGATCGACCGGGCTTGCAGCATGACCTCGCTGCGTCAGGCGTCGTGCATAGGCATTACGGATCGCGTCCGCAAAATCGGCGTAATCCAAGGCCCGCGGCTCCGGCGGCGCCGTGTCGTCCAGGTGTGTCAGAACGTCCAGCAGCGCTGGCCCTCCTGACAGGCCGGGCATGGCAAGCACTGTACTACCCGCCCAAGCCTGTCGAAGGGGCGTACCCCATCGGGGGCGATAAGCGGCCAGATCATCGGTCGTCATTGACCCGCCCAGTTCCTGCATGTCTGCGATTAAGTCATTGGCGATTTGGCCTTCGTAGAAGTCCCGCGAACCGGCATTGGCAAGCCGACGCAGGGTCGCGGCCTTTGCGTCCAGCGGCAGGCGTCGCTTTGTCCGGCCCTCGCCCAGGGACGGCACCTTCCCCTCCGGCAGGAAGACCCTAGTTGAGACCGGGTCGGTGAGCAGGTTGCTGGCATCGATGGTCAGGCAGAGCGCAGTGTACCAATCGACCTCCAGCCCTTTGTCAGCCTCGGCGATCGCGGGCGCTAGTGCCTCGGCCCACGAAATCGTGCCATGCTCTTCCAAGGCCTCAGCCAGCCCCGCCACTGCGCCGGGAACGCAGATGGAATGAACGCCCATCAGGTTCCTTTGCCCTTGTACCTGCGGCCAACTAAACCAGTCGTCGTCATGCCCCGGCACCACCGGGTAATCCTCTACGCTAAGTGCCCGCGGCGACATCATGGAGAAGTCGAGACTGCGAGCGGACCCGTCACGCCCGTCCCGCCACAACAAGAACCCACCACCGCCAATCCCGCTCAACCATGGCTCAACCACCGACAGGACCAGAGCAGTCGTGACAGCCGCATCCATGGCGTTGCCGCCCCGCGCCAGCACGTCGGCACCCGCCTGTGCTGCAATCTGATGCTGGGCCGCGACCATGCCACCGTGCCCCTCGATCATCGTCTTGGCGGGTTTCCATGTCGATGTCATGCGCTCGTCTCCAGTACAGCAGTCAACAGGTCCAGCCCAGGTTCCGCAACGAACCGCCCGTCATGAGTTGACAGGTGCCAGTCGGCGATCTGACCTGCAGTGGCAAACCACACGTCGTCCTGCGCCGCGATGTCCGACAACAGCCGTTCCAGCATTGTCACCCGCTGTGCACGCCCCGAAATCCAGGGATGAACCGTGATGGTGAACAGCTGCCCATAGTCGCGTCCGGCCTGGAATTCATCGCGCCAGCTGGCCTCGACGACGCGGGCGGGTTCGGGTGGCCAGCGGTCGGCCCCGCCACCCTGAAACTTGAAATAGATTGCATCGTCGATCTGCCACTGCACTGGCACCTGCACCACTCCGCCGATCTGATAGGGGTGGTCATAGCCCATCAACGAACTGTCATAGCGCAGTCCCCTGTCCTTCAATACCGCTAGCATGGCAGACGTCATTTCCCACGCAGGGGACCGGAAGCCCACCGGGGCACTGCCGGTCTGCCGTTGAAAGACCTGAAGCGAATGATCCAGTGCGGCGGTAAATTGATCGACGGTCGTTTCGGAGACCACTTCATGCAGGTGCCCGTGCAGGCCGACCTCGTGGCCCCGCGCGCACAGGGCGGGCAACAGGTCAGGATGCAGTTCCGCCACTACGGACGGGACGTAAAAACTGCCCTTGACCCCGACCCGGTCCAGCATGTCCAGAATGCGCCAGATCCCCTCTCTGGGCCCGAACCGGCGCTGCTCGAGCTGGCCCAGATACGGCGGCAGGCCCGTGCGATTGGCCCAAAGATAAGGCGCCTCGGCATCCACATCGACACTGAAGCACGCAGCCGATCTCTTGCCGTCGGGCCAGGAGTAGCGCGGGCGATCCATCACAACGCCTTTTTCTTGTCCTGATGCACCAGGATTTGCCCTGCCGATCCCCCTCCATCGACGGACAGCGTCGCGCCGGTGATATAGCTGGCCGCATCGGACGCCAGGAACATGACTGCCGCAGGCGCATCCTCATATCGGGATGCCCGCCCAAGGGGGATCGCGCCGGTGACTGCATTCACATGCGCATCTGTTAGCGGGCTGGCGGTGCTGCCAGCTGCGAAACCGGGCTCGACCGCGTTGCAGCGAATGCCATACTCGGCCAGCTCGACGGCAAATCCCTTCGTTAGCCGGTCCAGGGCGGATTTAGAGATCGAATACGGCGCAGCTGTCGTGCGCATTTTGCGCGACGCCCCAGACGAGATCATAACAATATTGCCGCGAACCTCCTGCCGCACCATCTGCGTGGCGATGCCCCGCGTCAGCAGAAACGGCGCGCGCAGGTTGATATCAAAAATGCGGTCCCATTCGTCGGCGTCCACGTCCAGCAGAAAGCCACTGGGATAGACCGCAGCGTTGTTGACCAGGATATCAGCCGCCCCCCATTCACGCTCAACCATCGCTACCAAATCGTCGATGGATGCCGCATCGGTCAGCTCGGTCGCGTGGATCAGGGCAGGACGCGACAATTCGTTTGCGACATCCACCATCGCAGCCTGATCTCGGTCGGAGAGCAGCAGCGTAGCCCCGGCGGCATCGAACGCCTCGGCGATCCAGCGCCCGAAGATGCCCGCGGCTCCGGTCACGATGACGCGTTTTCCAGTAAAGTCGGCGCCGGGCAGAGGCAGGGGTCGGGTCATGGAAGGGGTCCTTTCGTGGAATGTTCAGCGTCGACCTTCGACGACATCCCGGACGTGATCGCCCAGAACGTTGACCGACAGGATCAAAAGAAACAGGAACAAGCCGGGAAAGACCGCGATCCACCAGGCTGTGGTGACATAGTTCCGCCCCGCCGACAGGATGGCCCCCCAGCTTGGCGTGGGCGGCTGCACACCCAGGCCCAGGAAGGAGAGACCGGCCTCGAACAGGACCATCAGCCCAAACTCCAGTGTCACGACGACCATGATGGGGCCGATGATGTTGGGCAGGATATGACGCAGGAGCACACGCGTCGTCGACGCCCCCATGAAGCGCGACAGTCGCACATAGGGAAGGTTCATCAGCCCAAGCGTCTGACCATACGCCACGCGCGCATAGCGTGGCCACCGCGTGAAGGCCAGAACGGCAATGACATTGATGAACCCCGGCCCCAGGATCGCGACCGTGATGATCGCCAGCAGGATTGCTGGAACCGACAGAACGATATCGACCATGCGCATGATGATCGTGCCGGTCCATCCGCCGGACCATGCCGCGATCATGCCCAGTGCAGTTCCGATGGTGCCGCTGACCAGCACCGACAGTGCGGCCACCGTCAAAGAGACCTGTGCGCCGTAGATCAGCCGCGAAAGAAGGTCCCGGCCCAGTTCGTCTGAACCCAAAAGATAGGTGATATCGCGAACCTCGGTGCCTGGCGCGCGCAGGCGGCCCAGAAGGTTCTGCGCCTCAGGGTCCTGCGGCGCGATAAGAGGCGCCAGCACGGCAGCCGAGACCAGCACCACAAGAATGCCCACGAAAATCCATAAGCGGGGCGGCAGCCACCGGCCAAGGCGGGTGGATTGGATCACTTGCTGCCCTCCAGCCGGATGCGCGGATCGACGGCGCTGTACAGAAGATCAGCAGCCAGATTTAGAAAGATCGATACGAAGGCACCCAGCAGAACGACAGCCTGCACGATTGGAAAGTCGCGGGCTGCGATCGACTGGACTGTCAACTGGCCAAGGCCTGGCCATGCAAACACCGTTTCGACGATGACGGCACCTGACAGCAGGTTGGCAATTTCGAGAGCGGCGATCGAAATCACCGGAATGGCGCTGTTCCGCAAAGCGTGGCGCCGCACGACCTGCCCCATCGACAAGCCCTTTGCACGCGCCGCGCGGATATAGGGCTTGGACAACTCGTCCAGAACGGCGGTGCGGGTCACGCGGGCAAATGTCGCCATGCTGAGCAGCGACAGGCAGATTGCAGGCATGATGACGCTGTCTGGTGCGCGGGCTCCTGATGCGGGCAGCCAGCCCAATGTCACGGCAAAGACGAGGATCAACAGGACCCCGCTCCAGAAGGTCGGGAGGCTTTGTCCGGCCAGTACGAAACCCATTCCGATGCGGCTGAGCGGATGGTCGCGCCGCATTGCCATGAACACGCCAAGTGGCGCGCCGATGCCAAGCGCCAGCAGCAATGCGACCCCCGCCAGCCAGATCGTGTATGGCAGGCGCGAGCCAATGATATCGACCACCGGTACCTGCTGGACGACGGACTGGCCAAAATCGAGCAGAGCCAGATCCGACATGTAGTCCGTGAACTGGACAAGAACCGGCCGATCGAAGCCAAGATTGGCACGCAAGGCGTCTATGGCCTGTTGGCTTGCGCCTTCGGACACCATCAGCAGAACCGGGTCACCCGCAAGACGCTGCAGAAAGAATATGAGCGCCGTGACCCCAAGAATCGAGATCGCGGCCTGCATCAGGCGCCGGAACAGAAACCGGCTCATCGTGCAACCGATCCCGATGCAGGCGCCGGGCTCATTCCGACCAACCCATCCGGTTCAGAAACAGGCTCTCGTTCGAGGTTGGCGTCCATTCGAGGTTGTCCGACGCTCCATAGAGGATGGCCGCCTGGTACAGCGGCACCTGCGGCACCTCTTCCGCGATCCACTCGTGAACCTGGCCATACAGCGCCAGCCGTGCCTCGGGGTTCATCTCCGAACGTGCGCTTTCAAGAAGGGCGTCCAGCTCGTCATCGCGGACCCGCGACCAAGAGGAGCTGGAATGCAGCAGGGGATAAAGAACACCATCGGCATCCTGGCAGGCGCAGGACCAACGTCCAAAGCCCATGTCCGGGGCCTGTTCGGGTTCACTTTGCGATTTTTGCAGATAGGTGGCCATGTCGGTCATCTCAATCTCGACCGTCAGGCCAACCTCGCCCAGCATTTGCTGGATGGCCTGCACGATGCGCTGGTCGAAGACCGGAGAGGTGGCAAAGCCCAGGGGCCGTGTCGCAGGCTCGCCCACTTCTGCGATCAGGGCGCGTGCTGCGTCCGGGTCATATGGCACACCTTCGAAACCTTCCAGCCAGCCAACATGAACGGGCGTCAGCATCTGTCCCACCGGGTTGTCGAAACCGCCAAGCAGCCCCTCCACGAGCAGGTCACGGTCGATCGCATGGGCAATCGCCTTGCGCAGACGCGGGTCATCCAGTCCGGGCTTGTTCCGATTGACGCTGAGATAGGCGACCCGTTCAGTCAGCGCGGACAAGGTACCGACGCCATCGGCGGTCTCAAGTTGAATCGCGAGGTCCGGGTCCATGCCAACGACCAGGTCAGACGCGCCCGATGTCAGGTTGGCCACCCGGGTCGAGGCATCCGGGACGGCGCGGAACACCGCTGCTGGAAATACGCCCGCATCGCCCCAGTAATCATCGTTCCTTACCAGCCCGACCTCGACCCCGCGCTGCCAGCTGTCGAATTTGTAGGGTCCGGAGCCGACAGGGGCCAGATTGAACGCTTCGCGACCCATCTCCTCGACAACTGCCTTGGGAACGATGGACAGTTTGACCAGTTGCGCGAATAGCGCTGGATAGCCCGTCGCAGTAGTCAGCTTGACGCGGCCATCCTCCTGGACCTCAGCGCTGATGATGCTTTCGAATTGCGACAACTGCGGAGAGCCGAACTCCGGGTCGGTGATGCGCTGAATGGAGTAGACCACATCTTCCGCCGTCAGGGGGCTTCCGTCATGGAACAGCGCGTCGTCGCGGATCGTGAAGACCGTCTCGGTGTCCGAGATCTGTTCCCATTCCGTCGCGATCTGCGGGACGATTTCGCCGTCATCATCGCGAGTCAGCAGGTTGTCGAAGATATTACGATAGACATAGTAACTGTCGGGATTCCACTGCAGATGCGGATCCAGGGTGGTTGGTTCGTTGACAAGGTCAACGACCAGCCGTTCCGCATCGGCCATCGCCAACGAGGGGGCCGTCAAGGCGGTCGTGGCCGCCAGCATGGCAGCGAACAACGTCTTGGGAACAAGTCTCATGCCGGGTCTCCTTTTGCGGAACGGGGTCTGTATGACGGGCTTGGACGCGGCGTTGGCGAGGAGGCATTTTCGCGCCGTGAGGGCTTTTGCATGCCTAGCGCATGCGACAATGGGGCAGCGCTTCGGCTGAGCGCTCGAACAGTGCGCAGCTCGAATTCGTGGCGCATCTGCGTCAACACGACTGCCGCCCCGGGGGCATCGGCATCCGCCAATGCGCAAGCCAGGTCAGCCAACGGCAAAGGACCGCGGCCAATACCGAATTCACGGTCCAGATTCCGATCGGCTCGAAGGCACAGATCCCACGTGTCGATCAACCACCCTCTCAGCCGCGGCGCTGCAACGGATTGGGCGACTAGCATCAGCAATGTCCTTTCTTGATGCAACAGGCCAGGCCGAGCTTGTGCGGGAGAGTGCAGATTCTCTGATTGATACACTGCAGCGCGAAGGCGCAACTCCTCCCCGAGACTGGTGGGTGGTGCATGATGAAGTAGCGCTGGTTCAAGCAGATGTCTTGATGTGGCCAAATCTGCGAGATGCGCCGCTGACATTGCCAGAACTTTCGATCCACGCCGACCGTCGGGTGCGATCCATCCCGCCTCCGTCAACTTTGACAGCGCTGCGCGGACGGCAGCCAGTCCAAATGCGAACCGGGTACTGAGTTCTGCTTCCGACACGACCGCTCCGGGCGGCAGCTCACAATCGATGATCGCAGCACGCAACCTTGCATGCGCGCTGTCAGAAAGACTGTCGCGGCGGCCAAGTTTGCTTGTGACGGCGAAGGGGGATTGTTTGTCATACATACGTGGATGATGACGGCGATTTTTGACATGTCAATAATAAGCTTTCAACATGTCGAATATCAGGCATGCCCCTCTTTGATTTGCTGCGGTTTTGATCAACGTCCGGCAACCGATGGAGTGGTCCTACGGTTTGACAAATAGCGGTATTCGCCAGATCCGCACCGAGCGTGGCAGATCAAGGCTCCTATTTGGCTAGCGCATGCATCTCATGGATAAGGTCCGATTTGCCTTCAAACCCGATGCCTGGCAGATCGGGCATGACGATATGTCCCTGATTGACGCTGACACCGTCAGGAAAGCCGCCATAAGGCTGGAAGAGATCAGGATAGCTTTCATTGCCCCCCAACCCCAATCCCGCAGCGATATTCAGCGACATCTGATGGCCACCGTGCGGGATGCATCGTGTGGGCGACCATCCAAACTGCCGTAAGACATCCAAAGTCCTTAGATATTCGACTAGCCCATAAGACAGCGCACAGTCGAATTGCAGATAGTCCCTGTCTGCGCGCATCCCGCCATACCGCAACAAGTTTCGGGCATCCTGATGCGAAAACAGGTTTTCGCCCGTCGCCATGGGAGCATCGTAGAACTCCGACATCGCTGCCTGAAGGCCATAGTCCAGGGGATCGCCGATTTCCTCGTACCAGAATATCGGGTACGCACGTAGCATCTTGGCATAGGCGATGGCCGTCTCCAGATCAAAACGGCCGTTTGCGTCGACGGCCAGACGGGCCCTCGATCCTATCTCGTCCAGCACCGCTTCGATCCGCTGCTGGTCCTCCCTCAACGATGCGCCACCAATCTTCATCTTGACCACGGTATACCCGCGATCAACATAGCTTCGCATCTCGGCGCGCAGGGCTCCGTCGTCCTTGCCCGGATAGTAATAGCCCCCTGCTGCATAGACGAACACCCGCGTGTCGGCCGTGCGTCCGTGCAGATCCGCCAAGTGATGAAACAGAGGCTTGTCCTCAATTTTGGCGACTGCATCCCAGATGGCCATATCGATCGTGCCCACGGCGACGGAGCGTTCGCCATGTCCTCCGGGTTTTTCATTCGCCATCATCGCGGCCCAGATGCGATGGGGATCAAGATTGTTACCCGCGTCGTTCAGCAGCGCCTCAGGCGCCGCATCAAGGATCCTATCCCGAAATCGCTCCCGGATCAGGCCGCCTTGTCCATAGCGACCATTGGAATTGAAGCCATAGCCCACGACCCGCTGTCCGTTCTGGACGACGTCCGTCACCACCGCCACAAGGCTGATCGTCATCTTGCTGAAGTCAATGAAAGCGTTGCGGATCGGAGAGGCGATCGGCTTGGTCACCTCACGAATATCAATGATGCGCATGGTTGGTCATCCTTTACAGCTCGCGTTCAGCGCATTCATCCGATCAGATGAACGCCGACGATGATGAATGTTCCCAGCATGATGGTTTCAGCGACGATCAGGGCAATCGCACTGCCGCCCACATCCAGCATCCGAACGAGGGACGTCTTGATACCGACTGCAGCAATTGCCACCAGTAGGGCCCAACGGCTGGCACCTTCAGCGAAGGACGCCAGCGTGGCGGGGATCAGGCCGAGTGAGTTTAGGGCTGCCAGCACCAAAAACCCGATGACGAAAGACGGTAGGATCGGTGGCCGTTTCGCATTTGGATCTAGATCGCCCAATCCCCCCGTACGGATCGCCAGCGAAAAGACCAGAACGACCGGGGCTAGCATCGATACGCGGATCAGTTTGACCAGAGTTGCGGTTTCGCCCACCTCGGGGCTGATCGAGAACCCTGCGCCCACCACCTGAGCCACGTCGTGGATGGTCCCGCCAAGGAACACTGCCGATTCAAGTGCATTGAACCCCAGCACCACCGACAGAGGCGGATAGATGACCATGGCGACCGTAGACAGGATCGTGACCGACAAGACCGTGAAAGCCAAATTGCGTTCGGATTTGTCGGTTCGCGGCAGGACCGCCGCGATCGCCATTGCAGCCGAGGCCCCGCAGATCGCGACCGACCCGCCTGTCAGCAGCGCCAATCGCCATCCCCGGCCAAAGATCCGTGCCGCCAACAGTGCGAAAAGGATCGTAGCCACGACGCCGGCCACGACCAGTGCAATCATCGGACCGCCCAGCTCCGCCAACATTTGAACGGAGATGCGCGCACCTAGTAGCGCAACCCCAAGACGCAGAACGGTCTGGGCCGAAAACGCCACCCCAGTTGCGGTCCGCGTGTCCGGTTCAGCCAGAAAATTCAGGGTCAGGCCAAGCAGCAAGGCCATCAACATGGCAGGTGCACCGTAATGCTCGGACAGAAACTGTGCTGTCACTGCCACTAAGACAGAGACGGCAATACCCGGAAACATGGCCTTGATCCGGGCACCGTCGAGATGGGCCTCCAAAGCGGCTAGAGCCATGTCAGACCTCTGTGGCTCGGCCAAGCGCATCGATTTGCGCCAGCAGTGCATCGTCGATCTGCAGTCCCGCCTTCACGGCATCGTTGCGCAAATCATCGCGGCGTGCCCCTGGAAGTCGCGCTCCCGGCTGATGTGCCATGGTATCGGCAAGATCGTCGATCCGCACACGCGCCATGTCTGAAAACGCATCCGGGTCCAGTGCCAGAATCAACTGGCCCACCCCAGGGGCGTGACCGTCCGCGGCAAAGAAGGACGACGCCTCGTGTCCGAAATTCGCCCCCATCAGCCCTGCTGCAAGCAACTCGACCATCAGCGCCAGGGCAGTCCCCTTGGCGTCGCCCATGGGGATCATCGTTCCGGCCAGCGCGGCGCGGGGATCTGTGGTCGGGCGGCCATCCTTGTCCAGCGCCCAGCCTTCCGGGATATCTGTCCCTTGCTGCTCGGCAGCCATGATCTTGCCGCGCGCGACCTTCGATAGTGACACGTCCACGACGATCGGCACCCGCCCCCCCGACCTTGGCGCGGCAAAAGCGATTGGATTGGTCCCGAACAGGGCTTTTCGCCCCCCCCATGGTGCCATCGCAGCCGGCGTGTTGGCAAACAGCAGCGCCACCAACCCTGATTTTGCCAAGCGCTCTACCGTGACGCCGGCAACACCGCAGTGATGCGACCGTGCAATGCCCGCGGCAGCGATGCCTTGCTCAGGCGCTGCCCGTGTCAGCCAGTCGATGGCAATATCAAGTGCGGGATAGGCGAAACCGTTCGCTGCATCTACGGCTATCACGCCGGGACGGGGATGCGTGAATGTGGGTGATACGAAACCGTCGACCTTTCCCGACAATGCCTGTGCTGCGTAGGACGGAACACGCCGCAGCCCATGCCCGGACTGACCGACAAGTTCGGCCGCAACCAGCGCGCGGGCAACGGATTCAGCATTGGCCTGCGCGGTCCCGCAGCGCAGCAGTGTCCGGACGATCAGATCATGGGCCTGATCAGGCGTCATCACGGCCATCGGTCAGACCCTTTCTGCCAGATGATCCAACACGCGATCGGCAATCAGGCTGCTGACTCGGACGTTGGCTTGGGTCGTGACCCCCGCAATATGCGGGGTCAGGATCACGTTCATAAGGTCCGCAAATCGCTGCCCGGCCTCTTTGGTCAAGGGTTCGGTCTCAAAGACATCCAGTGCGGCGCCGGCGAGTTGGCCATTTCGGAGAGCGTCCGCCAAGGCAGCTTCGTCCACGACCCCCCCGCGGGCGGCGTTGATCAGCACCGCGCCGGGCCGCATGGCCTGCAACGCCGCGGCATCGATCACGTGTCGCGTCTGCTGTGTCAGCGGCACATGGAGGCTAATGACATCCGATCCCGTCAACAGCTCTTTTTGCGAGACCGAAGCGACGTCCTGCCAAACAGGACTGTCAGGAGGCAGATGCGGATCATGTGCAATGACATTCATGCCGAGGTCCCGCGCCCGGCTGGCCACCTGACGTGCGATGGAGCCGTAGCCAAGCAGGCCCATAGTCAGTCCGGATGCCTCCTCTCCGATGAGATCCTGTCGGGGCCATTCGCCCGCGATCAACCGGGCGGTTGAGGTATAGGCCCCGCGGAGCAACATCATGGCCGTCGTGATGACATATTCAGCCACCGCCAGATCGTTGGCTCCCGTCGCAGGCCAGACAGTGATGCCACGTGCCTTGCAAGTGTCCATGTCGATGTTGTCCAGACCCACACCAAGACGACCCACGGCCAGCAGCCGGGGTGCCGCTGCCAGCAGATCCGCGTCGACGCGGGTGCGGTTCCGGACGATCAGCACATCGGCGCTGGCCATTTGATCCAGCAGATCGGTGCGGCGGTCGACAAGGTCGGGCGCATAGAGCGTGTCATGAGACGCCGATATCCGCTGCACGGCAGCCTCGTCCATGAATTCGGTGATGACGATACGCGACATGGCGTTTCCTTTCCTAGAACAGCAGTGCTTGCGGCAGGGGTACGTTGAGCACCCGATCCAGAGTCATGTAGAATGCCGTTACCATCACCAGAATGCTGGCCAGATAGGTGGCGAGCCGGGGCACCGTGAGACGGCCGAACTGACCCGTCAGCATCAGAACGATGCAGGCGATCAGCGAGGTGACGAACAGCCCTATTGTGGGAAAGAGCAGCGCCCAAGCGAGCATCGTCCCGGCCAGTGCGAAGCCGCGCACGGTTCCATCTGCACTGCCGCCTTCTGCATTGATGCCACCATGACCGCGTAGGCTGCGCAGGATCTGCAGCAGCGACAGGATGCCAAGCACCGCGCCAACCGCATAGGGAAACGCCGCGGCCATGACCGAAAGGCCCTGTGCCTGCAACAGCATCCAAACGGCCAGAACCAGAAAGACGACAGATCCTGCCATACCGGCGCGATCGATTTGGCGATGCGCGACGGCTGGGCCGTCACGGGTGACATCCTGCTGCGCCAGGCGCCGCGCAGTTCGCATGCGCAGCAGCGGCAACATCATTGTCAGCACGATCAGAGCCAGAATGCCCCAGCTGATCGGTCGGTTGACCAGCAACTGACCCAGGAAGTCACCCCTTGCACCGCCGATCATCCATGCCCGCATGAAGCCTTGTTCCGCGATCTGGCCCAGCACGAGCCCGAGCACGATGGGCGATGCGCCAAAGCCGGCAAGTCCCGCCGCCCATCCAATCAGACCGAGTACCACCATGACGACCACGTCATGCGGGTTGGCGTGAATGGCGAAACTGCCGATGATCGTCATGAACGCAATCAGCGGGACCAGCATCGCCTTGGGGACATTCGTGATGAACCGGAAGGCATAGCGCCCGACAATCAGTCCCACCGGCAGCATCAGCAGCGTGGCGATGACCAGCCCGGTCATGAAAACATAGACCGTATCGTCCCCGGACTGGAACAATGACGGGCCGACCCGAATGCCCTGAACCATCAGGGCACCCATGATCACCGCGTCGGGCGGCGTACCGGGAATGCCCAAGACCAACGTGGGGATGAAACCACCGCCAACGGTCGCGTTGTTGGCGCTTTCAGTCGCAAGGATGCCGCCGGGCTCTCCCTTGCCGAAGTTCTCGGAATTCGAGGACGCACGGCGGGCCTCTGAATAGGCAATGAGCGACGCGATGGAGCCACCAGCACCCGGCAGGATGCCCACCAGCGTGCCGATCAACGACGACCTGATTAGGTTGAACCAGTTCTTCAATGAAATGCCGATCGCCTCGAACATACGAAAGCCCCGTGCCTCGCCGGGATCCAGATGCTGGTCGGGCGTTGCCACCATGCCGATCAGCACAGGAATGCAGTATAGCCCGATCAGCGCCGCGACGATGTCGATACCTCCCAGCATGGACGGCATGCCCCCCGTGAACCGCACGTCGCCGCCGATAACGGCCACACCGATCATTGACAGGAAGATGCCGAACATGCCGCCGATCAGACCCTTGACCAGATTGCCCTGAGACAGCGTGGCAATCAGGGTCAGGCCTAGAAGCGCCAACCAGAAATACTCGGTCGACTGGAAAGCCAGTGCCAGCGTCGCCAGCCGCGGGGCCAGCGTGATCAGGAGGATAGCGCCCACCATGCCGCCGAAGACACTGGCGATGGTTGCCAGCGTTACGGCCAGATCGCCGTCCCCGCGCTTGGCCATCGGATAGCCGTCGAAGGTCGTTGCGATGGCGCTTGGCGTGCCGGGCGTATTCACCAGGATCGCGGCAAAGGCGCCGCCGTAGATGGCTCCGGTATAGATCGCCCCCAGCATGATCAGCCCTGATGCAGGGTCCATCACGAAGGTGAACGGGACCAGCACGGCAATGGCCATGGTCGCCGACAATCCCGGCAATGCGCCGACGATTGTTCCCCCCAGCACCCCCAGCAGTGCCAGAAGCAGGTTCATCGGGCTGAGAGCCTCGAACAGAATGGTTGCTGCATTGGCCATTGTTCACCCCATTGGACGTGGCGACGTTGCATGGCCGGGCCGTCGCGCGACCGTGCGCGTGGATCAGCCCGGAATGGTCGTGTGCGGTCTTACTGCTGTGACTGCAGCTGTTCGGCGATCAGGGTATAGGCCTCGATCCGTTCGGCCATGAAGCTGTCCATCTCGGAATAAGGTACGTCGATCAGCGCGTATCCATCGTTCTCCATCTGCTCGCGGAAGGACGGGTCAGCGTTGATTTCGCCGATGATATCGGACAGCTGGGTCCGCACCTCTTCTGGTGTCGAGGCCGGGACGCCGATGCCTCGATAGGCACCGCCGACCATTTCGATGCCCAGTTCCTTGAAGGTCGGGCTGTCGGGGAACAGCGGGTGGCGTTCCTCGGTTGCGACGGCCAGAACGCGGGTCGCATCCCCCTGACGAACTGCCACGGTGGTATAGCCCCACAGCATGTCCACCTCTCCGCCGACCAGCGCCGTCTCAGTCGCGCCTGTGCCCGTATAGGGAATATAGGTCGTCTCGACCCCGGTTTCGTTCATGAAGATCTGATTGGCGACGTGGTTGGCAGAATTCGTGGCCGACCCTCCCGCAGTCACGCCGCCCGGCATGGCGGTTGCCGCATCGATCACGTCCTGGACGGTCTGGAACGGACTGTCATTGGCGACCATCAGCGCATCAGGCGTGAAATGGAACATATAGACGTTGGTGATGTCCTCGGTCTTGTAGCCGGGATCCTGCAGCATGGGCTGTAGTACGATGTGCGGCAGGTTGGTGCCCATTATTGTCTGGCCGTCGCCTTCTATGCCATTCAAACCCGCCCAGGCCTGCGCCCCGCCCGCTCCTGGCAGATACTGGACAATCATGTCCTGGCCCGTGATGTCGCGGAACCGCGCCTGCTGATAGCGCGCCGTCACGTCGCTCTCCCCGCCTGCGTTAAAGGGGATGACATAAGTCACCGGCCCGTCCGGATAGGCCAGCGCGGTCCCGGCGGTTCCCATCAGCGCCAAGCTGGCTGCGCCGATCAGGCGCCGTGTCGTCGTTCCCATCATGGTCTTCTCCTCCCGTTTCGTGAATGGCCCTGCTGACTCCCGGTACCTGCCGCCCCCCTCCTCAAAGGCACGGCAGGTAAGTAGCCTTCAGGCGCTGCGATACAGTTTCGTCATCGAGAACTCCCGATGCCCCAAGGCCTCGGCGGCCGTCAGGCGGCCGTTTGCGGTCCGCATGATCATCTCGATCAGGCTGTCGCCGGCCTGGTCGATGGTCATCTCTCGTGTCAGGACACCGGTCACGTCCACGTCGATATGTTCGGACATGGTCCGGAGCGTCCGCGGATTGCCCGAGATCTTGATGACCGGCACGATCGGATTGCCTACCACGTTGCCCTGCCCCGTCGGGAAGGTGTGAATGACATACCCCCCCGCCGCCATCAGCGTCACGCATTCCGCCGCAGCGGACGAGCTGTCCATGAAATACAGCCCCGGACCTTTTTCGGGCGTCTCGGCCGGGCCGATCGCGTCAATATAGGTCGAGGTGCGGCCGATCTTCTCCAGATTGCCCATGGCCTTTTCCTCGATGGTCGTCAGACCGCCCAGAATGTTGCCCTTGGTCGGCTGGCTGTCCGACAGGTCCGAGGTCTTGAACGCCTCGATCACGTCGTCCTGATAGGCCTTCCAGATCGCCTTGAACTTGGCAGCGGTTTCCGGGTTTGCGGCGCGGGTCTCACAGATATGCTCGGCGCCGGTAATCTCGGACGTCTCGCCGAAGCAGCCATAGATGCCCTGCGGCAGCAGCTTGTCATACATGTTCCCGACGGTGGGGCAGGAAGAAAGACCCGTGGTGGTGTCGCTTTCCCCGCACTTTGTCGAGATCCACAGATCGCTGACTGGGCAATCTTCTTTCTGCAGCTCGGTCGCCCAATGGACGTATTCCTTGGCCTTCCAGCTGGCCTGACGGATGGTTTCGAAATCACCCTTTTGTTCGATGGAGAAGCCCGTGACAGGCTTGCCTGTCTTCGCAATACCGTCGACGATGACTTTGGTCCATTCGGGCTCGATCCCGATCACGATCACTGCGGCGACGTTTGGGTTCGCACCTGTACCGATGATCGTACGGAAATGCAGCTCCAGATCTTCTCCGAACTGCAGGCGGCCGTAAGCATGCGGCAAAGCCATCGTGCCCTTGACGTTGTTGGCTACCGCCTCGCATGCGGCGTTCGAGATATCGTCGACGGGCAGAATTAGGACATGGTTGCGGACGCCGACGCGACCGTTTTCGCGGCGCCATGCCTTGACGGTCGAATTGCTGAAATCAAGTGCCATGGCTTACCACCTCTTCGTTTTGCAGTTTTGCGTGTGGACATGGCCGCCGACTTCGGCATCGCCGATCATCTTTCCGATGTCTTCGCCATACTTGATTACAGTATCGCCAGCCTTCAGCGGCTTGAGCGCGACCTTGTGCCCGATGGGAATGTCGGCCTTGGCTGTTAGCCGGAAATCGGAATTGTCGGCAGTGACGACACACAGCATCTCGGTGCCGGCAGCCAGATCCTCGACGACCACGACACCGACGTTGTCTTCACGGTCGTGGACCAAAAGTTGCGGAATACTCAAACGACCCTCCCTTGATAGATAATGAACTTCCTACGCTTCGTAACATATATAACAACTCTTATACAAGACTTGTTATGACTATCTTGCAGCTGCCCGTAGCGGGGTGCTATTCTTGGCAAAAAACAGGATGTACCATGGCCGCTTCTCTCTATCAGACCGTCATCGACTCGATCGTGGCGCGCATCGCGGCGGGTGATCTGCTGCCCGGAGGGATGCTTCCAAGCGAGACGCAGCTGGCACAGGACAGCGGCGTGTCCCAAGGCACGGCGCGCAAAGCGTTGATGATGCTGGAACAGCATGGCATTGTGCGGCGCGAACAGGGTCGCGGGACGTTCGTGACGGCCCGCACACCAGAATCATCGCTGTTCAACTTCTTCCGCCTTCGCCCGCCGGACGGCCACGTCGTCCAGCCCGAGGTGCTGGAGGAGAGGATCAGCCAGCGGCCCGCCACCCCGGTCGAAGCGCAGACGCTGCATGGCGCGCCTGATCAAGTCATTGAAATTTTTCGCTTGCGTAGCCTTTTGGGCCGACCTAGGGTGATCGAAACGTCCGTCATCCCCGCCGATCTTTTTGCCGGGATCGAGCGTCGCAGCCCCCTGCCAAGCGCCCTCTATGTCCTGTATCAGCAGGCATATGGCCTGATCGTCCTGCACGCTGATGAGGCGATCACCGCCTGCGCGGCACAGCCACAGCACGCAGCCGACTTACAGGTCGCGGAAGGAACCCCGATCCTGAAGGTGGAACGATGTGCTCGCGATATCCTGGGGCGCTTGATTGAACGCCGCCTCAGCCTGTATCTGACCACCGATCTGGGGTATATGGTGCGGCTCGATTAAGCATCCAATTGGTGAGCCCCGACCGATCGCGGATGTAGACCCCCAGCATAACGAGCGCGAACCGTGCCGCAGCTGTCGGGCCATTGCCCATGGCCGCCTTAGACCGATGCCGTGCGGCTCAGCGTCTCTCTTGCCAGAACATCGTGTAGAAGCGCATCAACCCCGAGCGCTGGAAATCTTCCATGTTCCAGACGAGACCGAGGACTGAAGGTCGCACATGGCATCGCGCAGCGGACTTGGGTTTACATCCACCTTCAGTAGGCCATTGCCGCCGAAGGCAGCCAGCAGATGGGCTGACGCCGTCAGTCCGATCCCGCCGCCAATGAAATGCGGGCAATAGAGCTTGCCCGCATCTCGTGCCTGTTATGCAATGGCAAGACATTCCGTGATCCCGCCCCATTTCGCGACGTACGGCTGAATGACCGAAAAAACGTCAGCATCAAGGCCTACCTTCGAGGCCGACCGAGGCGGCAGCCTCCAGAAGGCTTGTCTCCATCCGCCACAGTGCAGCCAGGGCGGGGTCGGCCAAGAGGATGCCTTCGACTCTCGCTGCGTGGGTCTCGGCACTCAGAAGAAGCGATCCGACACCCATCTGATAACCCACGATTTTGCTGCCGATAGTTTAGCATATCGCCAGCATTCTGCAGTTGCCTAGTACTTTCAAATATCGGCAGAAGTTACTGCCATTCCACCACTCAGGCAGATGAGATCCCGAAGGCCTTGGAATATGGCCGAGAGAGCGCAGGAAGGCGCCCCTTTTCCGTCCCCTGCTGAACGCAGAGGATCTGGGCATCCGTATGGCAGACGCGGATATTGGCGTTGCATTCGTTTACAAACGGTCGTTTACTGACGTCTACATGTTATGAAAGATGGCCCTCCATGCCGCTGATTGGCTATGCCCGCGTCTCT